>CAZJXZ010000142.1:0-6621 GCA_964549955.1 uncultured Eubacteriales bacterium | reverse complement strand
TCTATCTGGGTTTCGACCTTCTCCATCGTTTTTCCTTTTTGCCTTTCTTCGAGCGATTCTCCGATGCAGACGATGGGGGTGAGTCCCTGGGCCAGTGCCGACTTGATTTTCTTGTTGACTGCTTCATTTGTTTCGGCAAAATATTGGCGTCTTTCCGAATGGCCGATGAGGACATAATCGCAGCCAGCAGACTTGATCATCGCTGCCGAGACTTCTCCGGTAAATGCCCCCTCCTTCTCCCAGAAAAGATTTTGAGCACCGAGCCCTACAGGGTTTCCTTCAATCGCCTTTCTCACTTCACTCAGGGCAGTAAACGGAGGGATGACAACCAGCTCGGCATCTGTCAATTGCCCAGACCGGAGGCTGATTGCTTTGGCCAGCTCCACAGCTTCAGGCGCTGTCTTGTACATCTTCCAGTTGCCGGCGATGAATGGCTTTTTATTGCTGAGTTTCATCCTATTTCTCCGACAGGGCTTCGACTCCAGGCAGGGTTTCATTGGCGATAAATTCCAACGAAGCGCCGCCTCCTGTTGAGATATGTGAGATTTTCTCGCTGACTCCTGCTTTATAAACAGCTGCCACCGAGTCTCCTCCTCCAACGATTGAGATGGCGCTCGATTTTGCTACGGCTTCGGCTATTTTCATCGTGCCTGCGGCGAACTTGTCGATCTCAAAAACTCCCAGAGGCCCATTCCAGAAGATGGTTTTTGCCCTGGCGATGATTCCTGAATATATGTCAACAGTCTTCGGCCCGATGTCGAGAGCCATCAGGTTTGCGGGGATTGGGAAGGATTCTATAATCTTGCTTTCTGCTTTGGAATCCTTTTCAGCTGCAGCAACGTGGTCAGATGGAAGATAGAAATTCACCTTTTTTTCTTTGGCCTGGCTCAGAAGCTTGAGGGCAAGCTCTATCATCTCTTCCTCGACCAGCGAGTGTCCGACGTCCAGGCCTTGCGCCTTGAAAAATGTGTAGGCCATGGCGCCGCCGATAAGCACACTGTCTGCCTTGTTCAATAGATTTTCGATGACCGGTATCTTATCAGAGACCTTTACCCCGCCGAGAATGGCCACATAAGGCTTCTGGGGAGAGTGGACGGCTTTGCTCAGATAATCGACCTCTTTTTGGAGGAGGAGGCCGGCCGCTGATTTTTTGACATAGTGAGTTATGCCCACCACTGAGGCATGAGCCCTGTGGCAGGCGCCAAAAGCATCGTCGACATAATAGTCAATTTCTTGGGCCAAGCCTTGGGCAAAGGACGGGTCGTTTTTCTCTTCTCCTGCATCAAATCTCAGGTTCTCGAGGAGAAGAAGCTGGCCTTCTTTGAGCTCTCTTTTCAGCTTAAGGACCTCATCACCGACGACAGCCGGAGCGAGAATAACATCTCGAGAGATGAGTTCGCTAAGCCTTTTGGCTACAGGCTTAAGGCTGTATTTTGGCTCAGGTTTACCTTTGGGACGACCAAGATGGGAGGCGACGACAAGCTTCGCCTTCTGCTCGAGGAGGTGATTAATGGTGGACAGAGAAGCTTTTATCCGCGTGTCATCCCTGATATTTCCTGCTTCATCCTGAGGGACATTGAAATCGACCCTGAGGAATACCCTTTTTCCCTTGAAATCCAAATCTTTGAGGGAAAGCATGGCTCTATCTCTTGGAGATGTATTTGATCAAGTCACTCAACCGGCAGGAATAACCCCATTCGTTGTCGTACCAGGCAAGGACTTTCACCAGGTTATCATCGATCATCCTGGTAAAAGGGCCATCGACGATGGCTGAGTGGGGGTTGGCCATAAAATCGACTGAGACAAGCTCTTCATCGGTGTATTGCAGGATTCCTTTGAGCTTTCCTTCGGCCGCTTTCTTGAAAGCTTGGTTGACTTGTTCGACATTGGCTTTCTTTTTGAGCAGGGCAACCAAATCGACGAGAGAGACATTGGAAGTAGGAACTCTGATGGCAATCCCGTCGATCTTTCCTTTAAGCTCAGGAATGACAAGTCCCACGGCTCTTGCTGCTCCGGTTGTGGTCGGAACCTGTGAAACGGCTGCTGCTCTGGCTCGGCGAAGGTCTTTATGCGGTGCATCGAGCAGCCTCTGGTCGCTGGTGTAGGCATGGATGGTGGTCATGAATCCTTTCTCTATGCCGAACTCGTCGTGGAGGACTTTGGCCACAGGCGCAACGCAGTTTGTCGTGCAGGATGCATTGGAGATAACGTGATGCTTCTTGGGATCATAGGTTTGTTCGTTGACTCCGAGGACGATGGTCGTGTCAGGTTCTGTGCCAGGCGCCGAGATGATGACCTTTTTAGCTCCGCCCGGTTCGATATGTTTGTTTGCATCAGGTTTCTTCCTGAAAAGTCCTGTGGCTTCAATGACGATGGTAACTCCCAAGTCTTTCCAGGGAAGTTTGGCCGGGTCTTTCTCGGCCAAGACCTTTGTTTTTTTGCCGTTGACGACAATTGAATCGTCGGCCACCTTGATCTCCGCATCGAGCGGCCCGAGAACAGAGTCGTACTTGAGAAGATGGGCCAGCGTTTTGGCGTCGGTGATATCGTTGACAGCCACAAATTCTAATTCAGGATCTTGGAAAGAGGCACGATACAGGTTTCTACCTATGCGGCCAAAACCGTTTATTCCGACTTTAATACTCATCTCCGACCTCCTAATTTGTTGATTCATTATTCCTAATGAAATAAGAAATTATCATAAAAAGAATTTTAAATCAATGAGATAGGATAGAAAGAAAGCATCTTTTTTCCGCGGAGAAAAGCCTCGTTATGAATCAGGCTGGGTGTCTCGAGGATACGCAGCTTTTGCCTCGCTGGGGCAAAAGCTGCGTGCTTTCGAATCACTCTGCCTGAGCCTTCCCTACGGTCTTCTCAACACCCAGCCTGATCCTCTTTATACCACGGATTTATGGATGCTTCCGGATAGAGAGAAATTTAGAACAAGAGAAAAACATACATGCTGGAGGCACTTAGCAGGGCAACGCTGAAGTTGTCGTTGACTCCCAGAGGCAGGACCTCAGACAGAGAGGCGACAAAGACTCCGGTGAGATAGGCAGGGATCGGCACAGAGACAAAGTGAAGGAGGATGTAGCCAGAAATGAGGCAGGCATTGAAATGGGCAAGGCTTCCTTCCAGAGTTTTTTCAAAGATTTTTGTCCGGCCAAAATGGATGCCGAAGAATTTGCTGAAAAAGTCGCCAAAGATAAGATAAGAAACAGCTAGGACAGCGATGGGTTTCTCGAAAAGAAGGAAAGTCAAAAAGCCTGCAAAGAGAAAGATGGTGATGGATGAGAATTTCTTGTATTCTTTTCTTTTGTAAAGGTCTTTAACTTTATTGAAGAAAAAAATATTGACCTTCTTCCACAAAAGCCTGATGAGGTCGAGGAGAAGAAAGAAGAGGACGACGCTCCCGATCAGAGTCAAAGCCTGTTTTTTGTCGGTTCTCAGATAATTGATGACCAAGAGCACGGCCAGCGGCCTCAAATAAAGACGCCAGTTTATCTCTGCTTTTGCCTTTTCCATAGAAGGACTTAACAATTTAAGCTGGAGAATATTCAGGATATTGATGAGAAGAATGTAAGCGATGATGGACAGGCCGAAAAACTGGTATTGTTGATGGGGTGAAAAAACAAGAATGAAAACGGCAAGGATGGGAAGCACCGTAGCGCCGACGATTTCTCCCTTTCTGGATATCTGGATAAAAGAAAAGACGCAGAAAGCCAGCAGAAGTAGCGATTCCCAGGGAAGCCACTGTTTCCAGTAAAAAAGCACCAGGTCATAGATCATGATGGCCGTGGCTGTGGCCACACCCTGGCCTCCCCTGAAGCGAAGATAAAAAGGAAAAATATGACCCAGAATAACAGCAAAGCCAGCCAGATGAACGAGAAGCGCGGATGCGCCAAGAAGGTAGGCGATAGACATTATCAGGAGACCTTTTGAGACATCAAAGATGGCTGTGACCGCCGCTGGGCCAAGACCGAGGAGATGATAGACGTTCATCGTTCCTGCGTTTTTCGTTCCATGCTCACGGATATCGATCTTTTTTAGAATCCTGCCAAGAAAGTAAGCAGGGGAGATAGAGCCGATGAGGTATCCGCCTAGGATGGCCAGAACCCAGAGCAAGATGTTCAAGGTCAACTCTTAAAAGTTGATTTATTAGATAAAAAATATCAAACGGGAATTAAGTTATTTTCCAGTGATGAATAATTTTCAGGCGGGAAACCGAGCAAAAGTTTCCTCTCTCCACGACGGGCAAATATTATTCAGAGGAAAGGGGAATGTCAAATAAAAAATAGAATCGAAGCACTCCTGTTTTTATGGTAAAATTCAAAACAATGCCGATGAATCTGTAAAGTGAATCCAAAGGAGCAGCCATGAAAATCCTGACTTCAAAACAGATGAAAGAGATAGACCGCAAAGCTATCGAGGAAATCGGGATATTGGGCCCGATTCTGATGGAGAATGCCGGCCTTCAGCTCGTTAAGAATATCTTGAGCAGGTTTCCTCAAATCTCCAAGGAAAAAATCGTCATCGTCGCTGGCAAGGGAAACAACGGCGGAGATGGCTTTGTCGTTGCCCGGCATCTGGCAAACCTCGGAGCTGAACCGTTGGTTTTGCTGCTGGCTTCCAAGGGAGAAGTGAAGGGAGATGCTGCCGTGAATTTAAGAATATGTGATAAAAGCGGCATAAAAATCAACGAGGTCTGTTCTCTTCAGGATTGGAAGCGCCAAAAAGACAATATTTTTTTGTCTTCGCTGGTTATCGATGCCATTTTTGGGACAGGGCTTGCCAGTCCTGCTCAGGGGGTTTATGCTGCGGCCATAGAAGACATCAACAAGGCAAAGGGCTACAAGATTTCAATCGATATTCCCTCAGGCCTCTCCTCCGATACTTTTCAAATCATCGGCCCCTGCGTCAAAGCCGATTTAACCGTAACTCTGGCTGCCCCAAAAATATCTCATATTTTTTCCCCTGCAGAAGAATATGTTGGAGAACTTGTTGTGGCGGATATAGGTGTCCCGCCATTCCTCTTCGAAGACAAGAGCCTCAAACTGGAGCTTGTGGAAGAAAAAACTGTGCTGCCATATTTTGTGAGGCGCAGAAAGGATACGCATAAAGGAACCTATGGCCATCTTTTCATCCTGTCAGGCTCCTTTGGCAAGACAGGGGCGGCAATAATGGCCGGAAAAGCTGCCTTGAAGATGGGAGCAGGCCTGGTGACCTTGGGAGTTCCTGAGAGCTGCCTTCCTATCGTTGCTCGCTCCATGGTTGAATTGATGACCGAGCCTTTGCCTGAAACTCCTGCCAAAACTCTCTCCTCTGGAGCTTTGGACAGAGTGATAAATCTTCTTGATGGCAAGAATGCCCTTCTCATCGGGCCAGGGATTTCAACTCACCAATCAACAGCAGAGCTTGTCCTTTCCCTCTTGCCCAAGCTCAGGCTTCCTACGGTTATCGATGCCGATGCGCTGAACATTCTGGCCGCGAAGCCAGAAATCATAAAATCCTTGCCCAAGCCTGTTGTGCTCACTCCCCATCCTGGTGAATTTGCCCGCCTGCTCAAGCTCTCAATCCGCGATGTTTTGAAGAGAAGGTTGGAGCTTACTCCTCAATTTGCTCAGGATAACTCCGCCTATCTTGTCCTCAAGGGCTACAAGACTCTTATCGCCACTCCTCAGGGTGAAGTTTTCGTCAATCCCACAGGAAACCCTGGGATGGCGACAGCAGGCTCGGGCGATGTCCTGAGCGGAATGATTGCTTCGATGCTCATTCAGGAGAAGAAGCCGCTCGAGGCGATACTTGCCGCAGTTTATGTTCATGGCTTGAGCGGCGATATCGGTGCCGAGAAGCTTGGAGAGAAGGCTTTGACCGCAGGCGATATCATTCGCTATCTCCCTTCGGCCATCAAGCTTCTGCAATCTTGATGCGTCAAATCGAACCATGGAAAACAGGAGATGCCAGAGAAAGGAAAAGAGTATTTGACCCGCTCTGAACAAGAGACTTTTCTTCTGGCCAAGAATCTTGCCCAGAGCTTTAAAGGTAAGGAAGTCGTGCTTCTAAGAGGTGAACTTGGATCAGGGAAGACGATTTTTGCCAAGGGGATAGCTGCCGGCCTGGGAGTGAAGGATATCCACCAAGTCTGCAGCCCCTCCTTTACTCTGGTTAATGTCTATCAGGGAAAGTGCTTGATATTTCATATCGACCTCTACCGTCTGGCCAAGGACTCGGAGATACTCGACCTGGGATGGGAGGATTATCTCGACCAGGGAGTCATCATTGTTGAGTGGGCAGAGAAGATAAGATTTAAGCTCAAGGCTATTCAAGTTGAAATTGAATTTGGGGAAGATGACCAGAGAAAAATAAGAATCTCCTGCTAAATTTGTTTTTCATTAGCCGCTGATCCCAAAATCCATGACTCAACTGATTTTTTTCCTTGATAGAAGGCCTTGTTAAGGAGCAAGCTGTTTGTCTCGAAAACATGCTGCTTTTGTTTGCAAACGCATCCATTCATGAGTTCAGCTCATCGTTCAGAACATCTCATGGCTTCAATTATTTTCTTTACTGCCCTGCGGATGTCTTTTGCAGCCATAATCGCCGAGACAACAGCAATTCCTTCCA
>CAZJXZ010000141.1:0-6626 GCA_964549955.1 uncultured Eubacteriales bacterium | reverse complement strand
AGCTCGTAGACCCTTACTGGCTCAAGCCCGACTGGGCCTTTATCGAAGAAGGAGAGAAAATACCAAAAGAGAAAGAGGACAGGATAGAAGGAGGCATGCTTGGGGATTATGCCCTAGGCTTTGGCGACAGCTATTTTATCCATGGAACTCTCTACACCAGGCTTCTGGGTAAGAACGTCACCCACGGCTGCATAAGAGTCGGGGACGAGGACTTAAAAGTCCTCTACTCGGCTTCATCGATTGGAACAAAGGTTTTTATTTTTTAAAAGTGCTTTCAAAATCAATTCAGCTCCTCATTATTCTATCCATAGCTACAAATTTCCTCTGGAGTGAAAATACAAACCTCATCAAACAAACCCAGCTCCTGGAGGCAGAACTCGCCCTGGCTCAAAAGCCTCAAGTTTATTTCGTTTTCCATATCAAGGATAAGAAAATATCCTTAAAAGCAAGGGGAATTGCGCTCAAAGAATGGGAAATTAAAAAAATAAGATATTTTGGAAATTCGCCTCCGGCCAGGCCCATTCCCCTCTTGAAGAAAAGCACTCTGTTTCCTCCAAAAAGAAAGAACATAAAGCCGGGGAGCTACACCGAAGATGGCGAATTCAAGCTGACAACTTTAGAGCTGAATGACATGCCCGCAACCTACACTCTTGCCATGGAAGGCTGCATTTATATCTTTCTGAGACCCCAATCAAGAAGCTTCTTCTCCAAGCTGCGCAGCATTTGGTATCATTTCAAATGGTTCACATTCCCTCCTCTGAAAAAGATATGGTTTTCCTTAAAGAAGAGGCCGTTGACCTCTATCGAGGTCGTCTTGAAGAGCAAGAAAGACAGCCAAGAGCTTTACTGGAGCATCATGGAAGGAGCAGCGTGTTTAATATTCTAATTTAAGCTATACTTTAATCATGAACGTCGCTCTCTTCGGCTATCCAAAGACAGGAAAGACAACTCTTTTTAACCTTTTGACCGGCGCGAAAATCGATGTCAAATCCTATGAAGATGGAAAAAAAGAGCTCAACCGAAGAACATGCCCTGTTCCCGACCCGCGACTGGATAAGATCTGGTCCCTTTATCCTGAGAAAAAAAAGATTCCGGCCACGATTGAGTTCATCGACCTTGCCGGAATCGCCTATGGTGATGTCAAAAGCAGTTCTTACCTTGATTATCTTCGCCGGGCCGATGGACTTGGCCATGTGGTGAGGGGATTCTTCGAGGCTAAAATTCCCCATCCAAAAGGAAAAATCAACCCCAAGGATGAAATTCTCTCCATGGAAGAGGAGCTTGTCCTGGTCGATATGCTCTCCATAGAGTCAAGGCTTGAGAAATTGGAGAAAGAATTGAAAAGCTCAAAAAGCCCGGAGGGAGAAAAGGAAAAAGAGCTCCTCGAGCGTCTCCACTCAGGCCTTGAGGAAGGAATTGCGATACGGGAAATTTCCCTTGCCCTCCAAGAAGAAAAACTTATCCGCAGTTTCGCTTTTCTCAGTCAGAAGCCGCTCATCCACATGGTCAATGTCGACGAAAAAGATATTCTCCTCATTGAAAACCCGGAGGAGATCTATGCCTGCCAAAAAAAAGGAATCGCGGTCCTGGCTTTCTGCGGCAAGATTGAAATGGAAATTCTGGAATTAGAAAAGGAAGAAATCGAAGCTTTTCTTTCTGAGTACGGCTTGAAAAAGCTGAGCGCTGAGAAGTTTTTAAAAGTTGCCTACGACCTGCTCAAGGCAATCACCTTTTTTACCATCGGCAAGGATGAAGTCAAGGCCTGGACAATTCCTCAAAACACAGCTGCCCTGAAAGCAGCAGGCTCAATCCATTCCGACCTGGAGAAAGGCTTTATTCGGGCTGAAGTCATTCCCTGGGAGGAACTTCTCCAGCAGGGCTCATTTCAAACGGCCAAAGAAAAGGCTGCCGTCCGTCTGGAGGGAAAGGACTATCTTGTCCAAGATGGAGATGTCATCTATTTCCGATTTTCTAAATAAATTTCTCTTATGAAAAAAAATTTTGAGGTCCAAGCCTGCGACAGCCATTCTTCTGCGCGGGCAGGCGCCATTCACACTTCTCATGGGACTGTGGAAACTCCGGCCTTCGCTCCTGTGGCCAGCCAAGGCACTGTCAAAGGACTTCCCCACAGCCTGCTTCAAGAGCTGGGCGCACAGCTCATCCTTGTCAACTCTTACCACCTCTATCTCAGGCCGGGCTTGGAGACAATCTGTAAGCTGGGCGGGATTCATTCCTTTATCTCTTGGCAGAGGCCTATTCTCTCTGACAGCGGAGGATTCCAGATATATAGCCTTTCTCCATTGGTCAAAGTGCAAAAAGAGAAGGTGGAATTCACCTCTCATCTCGACGGAACAAGAATTTTTCTTTCTCCCGAAGATGTCATGGATATCCAGATAAGGCTCGGGACAGATATCATCATGCCCCTCGACCGATTCCTCCCTTTTCCCTCATCAGAAGAAAATATGAGAGAAGCAGTAGATTTGACCACGCACTGGGCCCGCCGCTCCAAAAATTATATTCTCAGCCAGAATTCTTCTCAGCTTCTCTGGGGAATCAGTCAAGGAAGTGTTTTCTGGAATTTGAGAAAGAGGAGCATCGAAGACCTGCTGGAGGTCGATTTTCAGGGCTATGCTTTGGGAGGTTTGGGTATCGGAGAGCCGAAATCCCAGCTTTTGGAGATCCTGGAGAAATCCGATGCTCTGCTTCCCAAGGATAAGCCGCGATACCTAATGGGCATCGGCTATATCGAGGACATCTTGGAAGCCGTGGAAAGGGGGATGGACGTTTTTGACTGCGTTCTTCCCACGAGAAACGCCAGAAACGGAACCCTTTTCACCAGCCAAGGGAAGATTGTCATCAAGAATTTAAAATACGCTCAGGACGAAAATCCTCTTGACAAGGATTGCTCCTGCTACACCTGCCGGAATTTCTCCCGCGCCTACCTCCGTCATCTCTACGAAAGACAAGAGATCAGCTCGGCCATCCTCAATACCATCCACAACCTTTATTTCTATCTTGACATCTTCAGAAAAATTAGGCAAGCTATTCAATCAAATTCGTATAAAAGCTTGAAATTGAGTATAATAAATAGAAAAAAGGAAGAATGAGATGCTGTTTTCAGGAATTATAACCTTTTTCTACCAGGCGCAGCCAGCTCAACCCGGCAGAGGGACTCTGATCACGGGCTTGATTCCCTTCATCCTGGTCATCGTCATTTTCTGGCTGCTGGTTATCATGCCTTCGCGGAAGAGGCAGAAAAGGCATCAAGAGATGGTTGAGCAGCTCAAGCCTGGAGACAGAGTCGTAACCTCAGGCGGAATCTACGGAACCGTCATGGGAACTCAAAAAGACAAGATTGAGCTCAAGATCGCAGCCAATGTCAAGATTGACTTGGCCAAGAGCGCTGTTGCTGTCATCCTTACTCCTGAACAAAAGGACAAGCCTGAAACTCATTGATTTGATTTTTTAATAAAAAAAAATTAGATTTATTTATCAACCTCTAAAGAAGAAAATTTAAAATGAAAAAAGGCTTGCGCTGGAAAAGCGCTCTTGTTGTCTTGATTACGGTTCTTAGCATTTTTCTTTTTTACCCTCCTAAAAAGAGGATTCATCTGGGCCTTGACCTCAAAGGCGGCATCCACCTTGTCTTGCAGGTCATGACCGATGACGCCCTTAATATTGAAACCAACCAGGAAATACTCCGCCTTGAGGAACAGTTGAAAAAGAAAAATATTCAATACGATAAAATCCTTCGTGGAAATCCAGGACACTTCTCCATCCAGGAAATTAACCTTGACCAGGAAGGACAGCTCAAAGACCTTCTGGACGAATATTTCAAAGAATGGGATTACACCGTCTCAGGCAAGTCCTTCGCTCTTTCTTTGAAGCCCCAGTATGTCACCACACTCAGGGATCTATCTGTCAGACAGGCTCTGGAAACCATAAGAAACAGAGTTGATGAGCTCGGCTTATCCGAGCCGACGATTCAGAGACAGGGAGGAATGACTGGAGAAAGGATTATCGTCGAGCTTCCTGGTGTAGAAAATCCGGAAAGGGTGCAGAATATCTTAAAGACAACAGCCATGCTCGAATGGAAGCTGGTCAAAGCTGGGCCTGCGGCTGACCAGGAAACCCTGGTCAAAGACTCTGGCGGCAAGATTCCAGAGGATTCAGAGATTCTAAGAGGGGACCTCAAGAGGACAGAAGGGGGCTATTATCTTGTCAGCCGAGTTCCTGCTGTCACCGGAAAAGACTTGCGCAATGCCCGGCGCTCAGTCGATGAATGGAATAACCCTGCTGTGTCCTTTGTCCTCAGCCCTGAGGGCGGCAAGAGGTTCTATAAGTTTACCTCTGATAACATCGGAAAACCTCTGGCTGTTGTCCTCGATGGGAAGATTCAACAGGTGGCAACAATTAAGGATAGAATCGCTGAGAGCGGTATTATCCATGGCCGCTTCACTCCAGATGAAGCCGAGGATATCGCTTTAGTTCTCAGGGCAGGAGCTCTTCCGGCTTCGATCAAGATTCTGGAAAACAGGACCGTTGGCCCGGCGCTGGGCGTCGATTCCATCCGCAAAGGATTATCCTCCGGCGTAATCGCCCTTGCCCTTGTTGTCTCTTTTATGGTTGTTTACTACCAGCTCGCCGGAGTCAACGCTGTCGTTGCCCTAGCCCTTAATACGCTCATCCTCTTTGGCGTCCTTGCCTACTTCAGGGCAACTCTGACTCTTCCTGGCATTGCCGGAATTATCCTCAGCATAGGCATGGCCGTTGACGCCAATGTCCTCGTCTTTGAAAGGATAAAGGAGGAGCTTGCCGCAGGAAAGAGTGTCTTGAGTTCGATCGTAGCCGGTTTCACCCGAGCTCTGAGTGCTATCATCGATTCAAACTTGACCACCGTTATTTCAGCCGTTTTTCTCTTCCAGTTCGGAACAGGCCCAATTAAAGGATATGCCGTGACCCTTATTATTGGACTCATGGCTAATATGTTTACAGCAGTCTTTGTCTCTCACTTAATCTTCGATCTGACTGTTTCTGGCAAAAAAGGAAAGAAACTGAGCATCTAAAAATGCAGTTATTCAAGACACCTAATATCAATTTTATGAAATATAAGTACGTCGCCTTAGTTTTTACTGGGCTCATTATCCTTGCCGGAATAATCAATGTCACTGCCGGCAAGGGACTTAAGCTCGGCGTAGATTTTTCCGGCGGCACCTTGATCCGCATCGTGCTGAAAAACCCAACCCCCATAGCCGAGCTAAGGCAGTCTCTGAAGAATGTTGGACTGGGCGGCAGCTCCATCCAAGAAATAGAAAAAGGAAATCGTGAATATCAAATAAGGACCATGCTGCCCACGACAAAAAAGGAAGAAGAACAGGAATTGGAAGCAACTGAGATAATGGGAACTCGCGTCATCGAAGCTTTAAGACCCAAAGAGGACAACCAAGCCCTCGGAGAGGGATTAAAGGATTTAAACGGCGTCGATCTCAGAGACCTTACTCTTCTCCTCGAGCAATCCTTCCCCGAGGAAGCTGCGCAGGACGCTCAGAAAATAATCTCTTTTCGAGGAAGAAATGCCATCATTAAAGACTTCTCCCAGCTTGAGGCTGAAGGCATCAGCCAGAAAGTCGTAGCTGCGCTCAAAGAAAAAACCTTTCTCGGTTCCTTGGTCGTTTTAAGCAAAGAGACTGTCGGGCCGCAGGTTGGCCGCGATCTACAAAGAAAAGCCCGCTCAGCCACCATCTGGGCGCTCATCGGAATGCTGGTTTATATCGCCCTGCGCTTCAAGCTGGCTTATGGAGTGGCCGCGATCGCAACTCTGACCCAGGATGTTTTGATCTCCATGAGCATTTATTCCTTTACAAACAGAGAAATAAGCCTTCCAATCATAGCGGCTATCCTGACCATTGTCGGATTCTCTATCAATGACACCATTGTCACCTTTGACCGAGTCAGGGATAACCTGAAAATCATGAGAAAGAGCCCATTCGAAGAGATTCTGAATGCCAGCATCAACCAGGTCTTAGGCCGAACAATTATCACTTCAGGCACAGTCTTCCTGACTTTGATTGCGCTCTTTTTATTCGGAGGGGAAGTGATCAATGATTTCGCCTTTATCATGCTCATCGGAACCATTGAAGGAGTCTATTCTACCGTCTATCAATCCTGTCCGATTGTCTACTTCTGGCAGAAGATATTCAAGCCGAAGAAAGGGATGAGAAGATGATTATTTTTTTCTTGTCAAAAAGCTTTTTTTCATTTATACTTTTTAAGTATTATCTTAGTTAATACATCTCTAAGCCGAGGTAAAAAAATGGCTGAAAAGACAAAGCCGAAAAGAATCAAAATTGAAAAAGCCGTGACTGCGGGGAAGCAGGGAGAAATACCCGATCTTTTTAAGGATTCCTTTTTCATCGCAGAGAAAGGAACTTTAAGAAAGGCCGTAACTTTTCCCATCGCCTTGATTTTTCACCTTATCCTTCTTGCTGCAATCATCGTCATCCCCCTTCTCGGTGTAAGAAATGCGCCCCAGATCCAGGTCTACAGCGCCTTTCTTGCCCCTCCTCCAGTTCCACCTCCTCCCCCACCACCTCCTGCTAAAAAACGCTCCCAGTCCGAAAAAAGAA
>CAZJXZ010000140.1:0-6778 GCA_964549955.1 uncultured Eubacteriales bacterium | reverse complement strand
AGGACGCCCTGGTTCGCTGTCCTCGTCCTGTTGTTTATCGCTTCCGGCATCGCGACTGTTGTCCGGATGTGGGTGAAGCTCAGGTCCGCCTTTATGGTTGTCGGGGAAAGGGCCGACAGCTTGATCGAAAGCTATGGGCTAACAGCAAGAGAACAAGAGATCCTCCGCCTGATCCTCCAGGGCGCAAGCAACAAAGATATCGAGCGGAAGCTTTTCATCTCCGGAAGCACGGTCAGAAATCATATCTATAATATCTATCAGAAGGTCGGTGTCAGGAACAAGCTCGAGCTCATCAACCGCATCGGCAAAGACGCGCAGAAAAAGGTCTAGCCGGCAGAGCATTGGCCCAGCCCGGCCACACAGGTGAACCAGCACTGCGCTCCCCAAATGACGCCCGTCGTCCGGGCTGCCTTCGGCGGGCAGGTAGAATTCCCGATTGACCCGGGGATAGTGTCCTATAGACAAATATCCTATTCCTAAAAATAGGACGTTTGTCTACAGACAACGGCCTGTTTCACACTTATACTGATTCAGTAGACAATGACTTTAAGCTGAAGGAGACTGATATGAAAAAAATCGTCAAGCTCATGGTGGTCATGCTCGCCGGGATTTTTGTTCTGGCGACATTCAGCGCAGCAGGACCAGCCCAGGTCCCAGCAGACCAGACCGGCTTTCAGTTTCTGGACCGTCTTGTCGTCCTCCTGGTCAAGTCTGTCGCGCCCGGCGGCGGCTGCGTGGATATCGACCAAAACATCATTCTTCTGGCCAAGGATTTGAAGTCGGCTCAAAAGGCGAAGCGAGTGGATGACCTTTTCTTCATCCGCTATTCGCGGCTCTTGAGTGCCGTCCGCCAGGCAGTACTCCGTGATCCCGAAGTCCTCTACTGGCCGATGGTCCGCTTCAACATGATCGATTTTATCGAGGAGCGGACCGGGCAGATGCCAGATTGGGACAAGCTCCTGTTCGTCGTCAACGACCACGGCGGGTCCGGAGTCGGATTGGCTCTCCTCTCAGATGCGATCATGTCCGAAGTTGTCAGCCTCCACATCCATCTGGAGAATCTGGCCCGGAGGCCGGAGATTCTCACGGGCTATATGGAGAAAGGCATGAAAGCCATCGGAGCAGGAAAATAGCATGAACATGCAGAACATTTTCTTCGGACTGGCCGTGCTGGCCATCCTTACCAACGTTGTTATTTTGATCTTGATCATGGCGGCGCTCGACCGCCGGGGATACAAGACGAACATACTTCTGGCCCGGATCTATACGTTCAAGTACTTGTCGGCCTACAAGCAGGCCACCAGAAAAGAGACAGGCAAGCCGGGTCGTCTCTACATTCTCTGGATCTTTACCATAATTCTGGCGGCAGCCGCAGCGCTCGCGGGCTTCCTTTGCCGTTAAGCAAAATCCAGAAAAAAATGAACTGTGACAAGGAGAAATTAGATGATATCAATATCGTTTCTATTCTCAGGGTCGGAAAGGGGCGGCCTGTTTTGCATTCGTCGTTCGGGGCAGCTGCTTGTGAGCCTGTTCTTGGTTTTCTCGCTCGGCGCGGTTTTCGCGTCGACCCCTGAAAGGAGCAGCTCGAACCAAGAAACCACTCCCGTGACATCGGGCGGCTATTCCATCTTTCACGAGACCATGGTTGACATGACCTGGCCGGAGGTTGAAAAGGCGGCTAAGGAAGGGGCTATCGTCCTGATGACGACTGCCGTCGTCGAGGAACACGGGCCCCATATGAGCTGCGGCATCGACACCTATCTTGGGTACCTGATGTGCAAGCTGACCCGGCGGGAGCTTGAATCGAGGGGAATCAAGGCGGTCATCGCTCCTCCCTTTTACTGGGGAGTCAACCGGACCTCACATGTCTTTCCGGGAACCTTCACTGTGCGCCCGGAAACCATGAAAGCCATGCTGCACGATATGCTGGCCTGCCTCAAAAGCATGGGATTCCAGAACGTTTACAACATCAATGCTCATGGAGACGGCCTGCATATCCGAACAGCCATCGAAGCGATCGTCGAAGCCCAAAAGAGCCTCGGACTCAATGTCCGTTATTTAATGTCAGAAGAGGACGCCAAGCGCGCAGGGCTGAGCGGCAATGAGCCCTTCTTTCTTATCCACAAATCGCCGCCCACGGAAACCGAGACCACAGAATATCTGGACCTTCATGCCGGCGCTTGGGAAACCGGCGCTGTAGCCGCTTTTTTCCCTGAAGAGGTCAAGATGAAAGCGGCGCGGGCTCTCGAGCCGACGAAAGTGACGATGAACGAAATCGGCGAGTGGGTTAAGGATATGAAAAAGGTGACGCCCCTGGGCTATCTGGGCGATCCGGCAAGATTTAACGCAGTGGAGGCCAGGAAAAATGTGGAAGAAAGCTGCCGGATGATGGCCGAGGCCATCGCCGGCGTGCGGGGCAAGGTGAACTAGGTCCAGCGGAGCGAATAATGTCCATAAATCTAAAACTGTTCTTTAAAAGGAGGTTCGGATGTCTAGAATAAAAAGAAGAGCCATGATTGTCGCGGCAGTGCTTGCGGTCGCAATTTCAGCCGCAGGCAATGTAGGAGTCATTCAAAAGGTTCTTAGTGGGGATCTGGTGCAGATCGGCGACACGTTCATCGCCCGCCTTACCGGGATCGCCGCTCCCTCGCGGGACGAAGCCATCGGCTATCAGGTCTATGATTTCACCAAGAGGGAATTGGAAGGCAAGTTGGTGAAGATATTCACCTGGACGACTGATAACACCGCAGCGGGTATTGTTCACGACGAGAAAGGATATCCCTTTGTCCAGATTTATTATGGGAAAAGGGCTTCGGTGAGTTTCAATGAAGTCTTGCTCAAGAAAGGCTACGCCCGTGTCGACCACAAATACCTGCCTGACGATTTGAAGCACTACATCGACCTGGAGAAGGAAGCAAGGGAAAAAGGGCTAGGGATCTGGAAGACGCGGGAGACAAGATTGACTGCTGAGCATAAATAGAGCAAAGGAGAAAGGAGAAAGGTAATGGCGGCAAAACCGGGAATAGGATTCAAGATCTGGACCGCGGTTCTTTCCGTGTTCGTGGCCTTGATGCTCTACCCGAACATCGTCGGAAAGCACGGCGTCTGGAAATCCCTGCTGATCACAGCCCTTGCTGTCGGCGCCATCTGGCTGATGTATTTTGTCATCGGCCGGGTGATCAATTGGGCCGTGTCGCAAGAGCTGAAGCGGAGAAGCCGCGAGCACTCGGGGGATAAGAAAGACGAGTAGGGAACGCCGCCCTGGCCAACAGGTTTGAGGTGATATCGATGGAGGCATGAAGAAGGCGAGCAGGATGCATCGAATTGAAGCGGGTTGAATGGGAGCAAGAGCGATGAGTGTCGTCGAAATCGCTGCAAGCTTTTAACACGAGCAGAACTCGCTGTTTGGTAGATTGAATGATAGAGGAGGTTTGAAATGAATCGAATAATATCGTTGGCGGCTGTCAGTATCCTTGCGGCCAGTTTGTTGTCGGCGCTCGGCTCGTCCGCCTTGCCTCAAAACTATGACGCCGCTGACCGGAAACGCGACGCTATGTTCCAACAATACCTCATGCTGGATATCGGCGGATTAAAGCCTAGCATGGTTGTCGGCGAGGCCGGCGCTGGCGTCAGGCCGGGCCAAACAGCCGGCCGACCAGAACTCTTCGGCGATGTGCGGGAAAAAATCGTTCGCCTGGTCGAGGAAGGAAAGGTCCCTTCTCTCTCCTTAGCCGTTGTCAGAAACGGCGAAATCATCTGGGAAGAAGCCTTCGGCCTGGCCAATCTTGAAAAGAAAATCATAGCCACGCCCGAGACCCTCTATCCGATTGGCTCGGCAACAAAACCGTTTACGGCCACTGCGTTAATGATTCTTGTTCAAAGGGGGCTCGTGGACCTGGACAAACCAGCTAACATTTATTTGGGAAAAGTGAAACTCCGCTCATTCGAGGGAGACGCCTCCGATGCCACGGTCCGGCGCCTTCTTCATCACACCTCCGGGCTTCCCATGTACTGGAACTTCTATTACGCGGGATCTTCTCGACAGAGACCGCCTTTTGAAATAACTCTCCAACGCTACGGCCGCCTCATGTCCAAACCAGGCGAGAGTTACAATTACTCAAATCTTGGCTACGCAATCCTGGAATCGATCATCGAGCAAAGCTCTGGAAAGCCATACCCGGAATTCCTGATGAACGATGTCTTTAAATCCCTGAATCTGAAGCATGCGGCACTCTTTACCGCTCCACCCCAAGGCCCTAACATTGCCGAAAAATATAGCTCAACGCTCACTCCCATTCCCTTTTGCGACCAGGACACGAGGGGAGCCGGAGCTATCTATTCTACAGCCCATGACCTTGCAAGGTTTGCATTTTTGCACTTAGGGCGTCTTCAGCCTGATCAGAAGGCAATCCTCAAGCCCGAATCGATCGCCGCGATGCAAAGGTCTCATGATCCTGACGTACGCTATTCCTCATATGCGCTGGGATGGGAGACCGGCAGAAGATTCGGATATCCTATCATCACTCACGGCGGTGTTATGGATGGCTGCCGGGCCCATCTGGCCATGATCCCCCCGCAAGGCCTAGCCGTTGCCGTTTTGATAAACGGTGAGAGTTTCCCGTCAATTCAGGTCTGCGACTGGATTTTCGCTGCACTTATGCCAGGGTATGCCCGAAATTTGAAAGCCGTTTCTCAGGGTGGAAATCCTTCGCCGCCAGCCTTTAGTCCGCCAGCTGAGCTTATCGGAACCTGGAAAGGCATTATCAAAACGCATGAAGAGGACATTCCTGTCCGCCTCGTCGTGGAGAGAAACTGCAATGTTGAGTTCGCCCGCCTGGATCAGTCGGGCTCGCCTGGCAAGGGACTTTTGCCGCTGAAAACACCCGTCGTGAACCAGGGAATATTCATCGTCCATTTTCCCCAAGTGTTTTCCATGAGCGATGCGCCCTCGGCAAGCCATCGGACTGTCCTGGGAATGAAAATCCGGGAAGACAGACTTAGCGGTGAGGCCAATCTCATCTCCTCCGACATGAGCTACAGCCTTCCTTCTTACATCGAGCTCAAGCGGATTGAGCAAGAACGAGGCACGGGCTTTCTGGCGGCTGCTTCCCCCAACGCTTCTCACACATCCATGCGGCCCGAGATTAAGAACCAGACCTCAGGCCTTCCAACGACAAGCTTCGAATCCCTGCCCTTGATAGACAGCGTCCTGAGAAAATATATTGAAGCCCTCGGCGGAAAAGAGGCCATTTCGGATAGGCCATTCAGAAGAAGCCATATGTAAGAGAGGATAACGCTTCGAAATTAACTCCACTGTCTGATGAATAAATAGGTAAGCGCGCTGGCTGTTATCTGAATCGTGAGATTGTCCGCTCCATGGAAGGAGAAGGCTTCGACAATGACCACGGCAAAGGATAAAAGGAGAGAGGAGATAATTGCTTTAGCCGAGGGCAGATGATAGAGAAGGAGAAAGAAAAGCGCAGATAGAATCATTGAGACAATAAATATTGAAAGACTCCCTTCGACTGACCTGTCCGAGATTCTCACTTTTTTTAGGCTGGGAACTTCATAGCGGTGCTTTCCGAACCTGAGACCTACTGGCTCGGCCACAGCATCTGCCGAACCGCATAAAAGATATCCCATGACAGCGCTCGAGCCGAATAGAAGGTTTGAGACAATTCCGCCTGCCGCTGTTGTTAAATAAGGGACGATGATGAAATAGCCGCGACGGGGGAAATCTTTCTCTCTGGCCATGGCTTCAAAGAAGAAATTTCCTTCTCCAGCTTTAACAGCGAGAAGGACAAAGATTCCCATTCCAATTCCCAGCATATTCACCGCAGGCATTCCTCCCCAGAGGTGGAGTGCGACGGCCGCAAAGAAAATGAGAAAATGAAGCGTTTTTCTTGTATAGCCTGTTTTCCAGCCAGCATAGCGCTTGAGCGCACCGCTCAAAGAAGCGCTGACGAGAATGGCCGCTGCCGAGACAGATGTAAAGACCAGGATTTGGGGAAAAGGAGGGACAAATTGAAGGAGATAATCGAGCAAGACTTTCATTAAAAAATCTAAACCTCTCTCACACCAAAAATTCCTTTTAAAGAGACATAGAGGACTTGGCAAATGACCCTGCTTGTTATGCCTCTTTCATTTTTCTCGAGTAGAACAAGGTCTTGAGACCCAAATTCTATAACGGGTGCTATTAGCTTTCCTCCTGTTACGAGTTGTTTGAGTAAAGGAGGAGGAATACTTAGGCAGGCCGCAGTTATACAGATTCTGTCATAGGGAGCCATATCCGGATAGCCAAGACCTCCATCTCTCTTCACCAGGATAATATCATTATAGCCCTGAGCGTCGAGATTTTTTTTAGCAAATTCAAAAGTCAAAGGGTCGATTTCAATGGATACAACCAAGCCTTGATGTCCGACTATTTCTCTGGCCAAGGCTGCGCCATAGCCCGAGCCGAGTCCCACTTCGAGAAATCTATGGCCCATGTCTAAACCCAGAGATTCATAGAAAAGAGGGTAGCTGTGGGGACAGGAGATGGTCGCTTCCTCACCGGGAAGAGGGAGAGGAACCTCTGAATAAGCATAGTCCTTGTACATAAAAGGTATGAAATCCTCCCTTGGCACTTTAGACATTGCCTTTATCATGTATTCTGACCTGAGATATCCTCGCCTTTTGAGCCATTTGACTTTTTTTCGTCTTTCCTTATGGAATTCTTTCTTGGTTTTTGTAGGTTCTTTTGGAGGAGGAATTATCCAGCCTTGCATTATTGGTGACC
>CAZJXZ010000139.1:0-6781 GCA_964549955.1 uncultured Eubacteriales bacterium | reverse complement strand
GAAACCTTTTCCTCGCTTATTGCGTATATATAGGTGAAAGGAAAATGACACAGAAAGGAGAATTGAAATGAGATTCAGAACGAAAGTTGCCATCCTCGTTGCGGCTCTGCTCTTGACTTTTGTTAGCTTCAACCTGATTGCTTACAGTGCAATCGATATCTTAAAGATAGATAAGCTGGCGGGCAATGAAATCATTGCCAACGTGCTGGCAAAAGCCAAGGCGGCCAATCATCATTCCAATCTTATAAAGGCTAATAGCTGATGAGAGAAGGAATGATGAGCTTCATCATCACCATCTGGGAATGGCTGGTCATTGACTTGGAGATGCTATATCTCTCCATTCTCAGAGGCAGATTGAGCCTTCAAACTCATCCCATTCCCATTCTTTGCTAAGAGGCTGCAATCTCTCTCCAAAAGAGCTGATTGCAGCCTCTTTTTTTATCCTGCCTTTTAAAGAAATCAGTACAGAGAAAAGGGCCGCCTCTCGCCCAAAAGATGATAATCCTTTTTTTCTATGGCCAGCTTGGGGATGTTGCGCTCCTTGTAAAGAGACCTTCCCGGTCCGTTGCTTATGGCCAAGCAGGCATGAACGATTATCCCGCAGATAATAAAAATAGCGGCAAGCCTTCGCCATATCTTTTTCTTAAAAAAAATTCCCCAGCAGTAAAAAGAATAGACCATGACCACCGGCAAAACAACGTAGAAGGCGTGAGAAGACGGGCCTTTGACTGAAAAGGCGAAGCTCAGATAGACGAGGATAAATGTGATGAGAGAAAAATATTTTATTCCTCGCCAATCCTCTCCAGTCTTTTTTTTATAAAACCATAAAAAGAGCATCAGAACTGGCTGAATAATCCCTACTAGGCCGGCAAAAAGGGCAAAAGGCGTAACCCAAGGATTTTTTTGGAAGAAGTCAAGGCGCGCTTGACTGTCCGCTCCGATAAAACGCGATATCTCAAAGCTGGCTAAAGAGAGAAACCGGGCCAGAACAGTAAAGAATTTCAAAAAGTTGGCTGGGTTGAAACGGACGTTCAAGCTTGTCCCGCCTGCACCCATGTTCATTCCATACTTTATAAATGTCGGGATCAAAAGGCTGCCGCTGAGCAGAGCGCCGGTGAGGAACTCAAATATCGAAAGAAATATTCTCTTTCCAAAACCTCTAAGCTGAAAATAAGCCGAGGCCAAAAGGAAAGGGACTAATATTATCCAAGAAAGGTGCAGCTGGAATACCCAGAAGAAGGAAAAGCCTAGGATAACATTGGCCCATCCGAGCGGTATGAGCTTTTTGCTCAATAAAGGATAACTCTCCATGGCTGCCACAAAGAAGAGAATTCCTCCAGTCAAAACATAAGATGGATTCAAGACTTGAGTCGAATAGTTCAGCGTCCAGGGTGCGGTCAGGAGCCAAGACCAGATAAGCCAACCGGGAACATCAGGTGTGCGCTTGGCGCAATACCAAGCCAAAAGGCTTAAAGAAGCCAAGGAGAGCATGTTTAAAAGAATATAAGGCGCCTCAGGAATGGGGAGAAGGAAGAAAGGGATACCGACCAAAAGAGCCTGCAAGGCTCCTGGTATTTGGCTGCTGGTGTAGATGACATCAGGCCCGAAAAAAGGCCATTTCCCTGTTGAATAAAACTTGAGTCCGAGAAGATAAATCTGCCTTTCATCCTCAAACCAGAATTCTGAAAGCAGCCCGAAGAAAAGACGAAAGGCATAGGCGAGAAAGAGCAAGAGGACGATTCTCTGCCAAGGCTTGATTCTGAAAAGGGATGTGATTGAATAGCCCATCGGAAAGCAACTCGGAGCTTCGCCCTACTTCTCTCTCATCAGAACTTGAACCAGAGAAGCAATCGCTTCTCCCCGGCCTATTGCTCCCAGCCCTTCATTGGTCTTGGCTTTTATTCCCAAGTCTTTTTGGGCAATTCCAAGCATAGGGCACAAAATCTTTTTCATCCTTGGAAGAAAGGGCGCAAGTTTAGGCATCTCGGCGATAATAACTGAATCGATGTTTAATATCTCCATCTTCTTCTTTTTAATCCTGCCCATAACTTCCTTCAACAATTCTGTGCTTCGAATATCCTTGTACTTTGGGTCGGTGTCGGGAAAGACCTGCCCGATATCTTTCTCCCCAGCCGCTCCCAACAGCGCATCAATCAGGGCATGAATCAAGCAATCTCCATCAGAGTGACCCCTAAGCCCTTTGGGAAAAGCGATCTCCACTCCTCCCAAAAATAGTTTCCGCCCCTCCTCAAGCCTGTGGATATCGTAGCCAAGTCCTGTTTTAATCTTCAAGCAAGGCCTCCGCTATTCTCAAGTCTTGTCGGGTTGTTATCTTAATATTTTTGGCGTCTCCAGCAACGACAGCCACCTTCTTTCCGGTCCTTTCCACCAAAGAGGCTTCATCTGTCCCATAAAAATTTTCCTGGGCCGCTTTATCCAGAGCATGCTTAAGTATTCCATAGGTGAAGCCTTGCGGCGTTTGAATCCTGAACAGCCCCTCTCGCTCGAGAGTCTGCCTGACTTCTTGTTTCTGGATAAGCTTAATCGTATCCTCGACGGGAATGGCAGGCACGGCAGCTCCATTTTCCTGGGCGGCAGCGATGACTCGCTCTATCAAATCTTGCCCGACCAAAGGCCTGACCCCGTCATGGACAAGAACGATATCCGCTTTCTCAGGGTCTATCCGCTGCAATCCGCAAAGGACAGAATCCTGCCTCTTCTCTCCTCCTTTAGCCACGGCGACTATCTTTTGGTAGCGGCTGAGAAACTTTCCTTTTAAGTTTTCATCCTTCAACACCAGGATTATCTCCGCAACGCTCTTATTGGCTTCGAACTTCTCCAGGCACCAGTCCAGGACTGACTTTCCTTTAAGAAGAGCAAATTGCTTGGAAAAGCCAAACCGCCTCCCTTCTCCTGCCGCAACAATTATAGCCGATACTCTTCTCATGAAAAAATTTGATTTAACGCCCAAATATCTTCTGCTTTCACGCCGCGCGCTCCATCATCGTTCCTTCTTCTTGCATTGATGGAGATGAATTTGACTCTCTTCCTTCTCCTGTTTTTCGAGTCCAACTCATATAAATAAATTTTTATTCCTTTTTGGATTGTTGCCGAATAAAATAACTACCTCTGTTCCTGTTTACATCTATTATCCATGTCTCTTTACATGATCTTATTCGTTTCTTCTTTTTTAGATTAAAGGCACATACTTTCCTAATTTATAATATGATACGGGCTCGAGTTGCCTATAGCCGGAATGGGTTATAACCGGGGCTGGTAAAGCAGGACCACTTCTATCTAATAAGCTGATTAAAACGCCGGTCTTATCTCCAGCGGGGGCGCTAAAAGTCCCTGTGACTCTATAGGTATTGACTCCAGGATTAATAACCTGACCTGAAAGATCCCTGAGAACAGACCCCTCTCCCTTTGAATTGCAGGGCTCAACGACTCGAATCTGCACATTCGAGATCCTTGGGCCATCATTCTTTACGCTAAAGGTAAAAGTGACGCTCTGGCCATCCTTGGCTTCTGCAGGACTCATGGTGAGTGTCTCACCCATGAAGCTTACGTTATAGCCTCCTGCATAGCTCAATGCCAGATAGCCCAAAAGAGAAATGACTCCAACTAAAACAGATCCTGTTAACAAACTTGTTATCCTTTTCATGATCCTTACCTCCTCTTAAGCTTGAAACTCGCCATTTAATACCCAACAAGGCATTGATATGCAACTGCTTCATTCTTGTTATTCGCCTTCAATACATTCAAGTATCATCACCCCTTTCTTGGTTTAGATGAAATCCCTCTCGACGGGAACAAAATCATATCTTTCCTCCTCTCTTCCGAGAAGAAGCCGCAGGCCATCTTTATTGATGATAGGAAATTCCCTTTTTGGGTTCCATCGATTCTCTGCATTTTTGTCCAAATTTCACTCGCTAAGCCCCTTAATTTTACTACCCAACACCTTAAAGCTTATATCACCTGAAAAAATGAGTGTCAAGATTGTGTATTGTGCCTAGGAACATATCTCCAAATCAGTGATAATTGCCATTAGATCCAAGCAAGGGCCGTAGGATTAGAAATGCATACCTTGCCTACGGATTTGGAATCCGGGAAAGAATTAGAGGAGTGAAACTTAATTAATGAATTTATAGCCGTTTTGACCCAAGACGCGCTCAATCATCTTCTGCAAGTCTCGCTCGTCAAAAGGCTTGCTGATATAGCCGAAAAACTTTATTCTTCTCATCCCTTCCAGGATCTTATCATCGGCATAGGCCGTTAGATAGACCACCGGAATTCGAAAACGATTATAAATCTGCTCGGCAGCAGTTATTCCATCCATATCACCGCTCAATTTTATATCCATCAGGACTAAATCAGGATGAATCTCTGATGCTTTTTTTATGGATTCTTCCCCTGAGGAGACAACAGCCGGAACACAGTATCCCAAATTCTCCAGAGTGCACTGAATGTCCAAGGCGACAAGCGTTTCATCCTCGACGATTAAAATCTTTGGGGTTTCCATACTCACCTTCCTCGAAGCTCAGGGTTCTGGCCTTTGCTTAAAAGCCCATTGATTTAGTCGAGGATTATTAACAAAAATGGAAAGAGAACGCAGGGTGTATGAGAAAACCGTTTGAAAGCTCAGGCAGAGTGCTTCGAAAGCACGCAGCTTTTGCCCCAGCGAGGCAAAAGCTGCTCGGTTCCAGGCTTCGCTCTCCTCTCTCTTCGAGAGAGGAACCTTGCCCGCTCAGCCTTTCACACGGCTTTCTCACCACTCTGCCTTCGCCAGGTGCGACAAAGCCTGCGTGTTTTGGAATACACCCTGCCTGATCTATATTTTATTTCTATCGAACGACTTCGTTGTAGCGCCCGAAAATCATCTTGCCCACTGTCGTCTGCAGGACAGAGGTCACGGTTATCTCAATGTTCTGCCCGATCATCCTTCGCGAATTGTCGACCACGACCATGGTCCCATCATCCAAATAGGCCACTCCCTGGTCCTTTTCCTTCCCTTCCTTGAGAATGAAAACTTTCAAGGTTTCTCCGGGCAAGACGACAGGCTTCAAAGCATTGGCCAGCTCGTTGATGTTGAGCACAGGGATTCCCTGAAGCTGGGCGACCTTATTGAGGTTGAAATCGTTGGTGACGATTTTGGCATCCAGCTGTTTGGCCAACTGAATGAGCTTGGAGTCCACATCCTTGACATCGGGAAAATCCATCTGAGAAATTATCGTCGTGACTTGAGAAGACTTTTGGAGATGGTCCAAAACCTCCAGCCCTCTTCGTCCCCTCTGCCTTTTCAGGGCATCGGAAGAATCGGCCACGAGCTGGAGCTCCTTGAGGATGAACTGGGGAATGACAAGAGTCCCGCTGATAAAGGCCGTATCACAGATGTCAGAAATGCGCCCGTCGATGATGACGCTTGTGTCCAGAACCATGTAATCGTGGCCAACTGTTTTCTCTTGGAAAAAGCGAAAAAGATGGGGAGGGGCAAGCCATTCAAACTTCTTGGTGCCGACCAAGAATCCTATGTAAGGCATAATCAACAGAAAGAATATCCTGATAAAAGAAGACGTCGAGTTGTCTTTAACAATAGTTTGATAGATGGAACCCAGACCCCAGCCCAGAACAACTCCGGCAAAGGTTCCGATGGTCGAGCTCCAGATGATTTTGAACTGGGTCTTGCGAATCAATGTCTCCAGATAGACGATGACCACACTCAAGACAAGAGCCACAGCTGCCCCGAAATAAGGCTTCAAATGAAAAGGTGAGAAGAAATAACCGGATAAGGTTATGACGGCAATGACCACAAAGCGAAAAATAAAAATGCCCATAGTTTTAGCCTTTAAAATATGATTTCCAACGCCTGCCTGATATTCTCAACTCCGATCATCTTCACAGGCGGTATATCCTCTCTTGATATTTGATTAAAGTTTCCCTTGGGTAAAATGACGGTTTGAAAACCTAAGGAATGAGACTCTTTTACTCTGGCCAGAGGCTGGCCCACAGAGCGAATCTCCCCGCTCAGGCCGATTTCTCCAAAAACAGAGACCTCAGGCGGGATGGCTTTGTTTTTCAGACAGGAGACAACAGCCATGACCACACCCAAATCTGTGGCTGGCTCCTCGATGCTCAGTCCTCCTGCAACGTTGATATAGATATCTTCTCCAGCAAAACTCAGGCCAAGCTTCTTCTCGACTATGGCTAAGAGCATGGCCGCTCGAAAGTGGTCAAGCCCGATGGTCATTCTCCTTGGATTCCCGCTGAAAAGAGTCGAGGAGACCAGGGCTTGAATCTCTACCAGCAGCGGACGGGAGCCCTTTATGATGCAGACGACAACGCTCCCGGCTTCTTTCGAGGGTCTCTCTTTCAAGAAGAAGGCAGAAGGGTTGGCAATGGGCTGAAGGCCGCGGTTCCCCATCTCGAATATGGCAAGCTCTGAGACAGGCCCAAACCTGTTTTTCAGAGCACGCAGCACCCGATGGCTGTGGTCCCGCTCACCCTCAAAATAGAGAACCACATCAACCATATGCTCCAAAGACTTAGGCCCTGCCAACGAGCCTTCTTTGGTGATATGGCCAATGAGGAATGAGGAGACCTGGTTTTTCTTGGCAAAACGGAAGACCTGGTTGGCCACTTCCCTCACCTGACTGATCGTGCCCGGGCTTGAAGACAATTTCGAAGAAAAGATTGTCTGGACAGAATCCAGGACAAAAATTTGAGGACTCAGCTTTTCAGCATGGGCTATGACTCTCTCCAGGTTGGTCTCGGCCAAAAGGTA
>CAZJXZ010000138.1:0-6855 GCA_964549955.1 uncultured Eubacteriales bacterium | reverse complement strand
TTATTCATCGCTTGCTCCTCTCAGGGAAGAAAAGTTCGTTTTTCTTATTCTAACAAAATTCGATATTAATCCATACTTGGCATTAAAAAACAAGTCAATCTAAAGATTTATTTTTTCCAGCCCTCCATCATCTCCCATCTCTTCACTGCTTCCAGAAAAGTTTCAGCTATCAAATCCGCCTTCTTTTGTGTGTATTCTTGTGCCTTTCTGAGGTCAAAGTTCAAATAGCCAGCTCCTGGTTCCGGGTATCTTGAAGTCGCCCAGGCGGGCATCATCACAATGCCGGCTTCGGCTCCGGCGCGGCCAATGTTGTCTTTTCCGAGCTTCTCGTATATTTCCTTGTCCACTAAATCTGGATTATAAGCCATGACCAATGCCGCCTCTTCCAAGTCACCATGCCCTGGCTGCTGGGCTTTTGCGCCGTAGACTTCGTTGACGATGTTGAAGCCTATCTTCCACCAGTCAACAACCATGAAATGAGCGCCTGTCTCGAGATGAAGGCGGCTGATGGCGTTTTTGGCTGGTTCGGTATTCCCGCCATGACCATTGATGACCAGGATGTTTCTGAAGCCTGTCCTGACAAGGTCTTTCAAGACATCGTAGAGATATTCTTCGAGGATATTTGGCCTGACCGCGATCGAGCCAGGAAAACGAGAAATACTCTCCCCGCTGAAGCCGTGATTCACTGCTGGCGCCACGAGCGCATTGCACTTATCCCATATCATCTCGGCAATGTTGCCGGGTATGAAATTATCGGCGCCTATGGCCACTGCGCCATGCGACTCCACGGTTCCGATGGGCAGAATGATTCTATCCGTGACTTCAGGCACAATCTGGGCCAGCCTCATCCAGCAGTAATTCTGCATCTGGTGAAACTTCAGATCCTTCACTCTTTTCTGGGCAAAGGAAGGCAGAGTCAGGATGAAAACAAGCATAATAGCCAGAAAGACTTTATTCTTTGTCATGCTGAAACCTCCTTTCATTTTTTATCACTTTTTCATTTATTTTTAAGGATTTCTCCCAAGTCTTCAAGTCAAATCTTTGTCTTTCAACAGAATCTTTCATTGAAAGCATTTTTTTCGTGCGACATCAAGCAAAAAATATCGAGTTCGCCCTAAAAGTACCTGGGTTTATGTTGAGAAATCCGTAGCACAGAAAAAAATGTCTCTCCTCTGCCAGCTAAACTCAGAGACAGTCAGCCGCTCTCTGTTGGGCTATAGGAACCTTTGACAGCAGAGGAGATAAAAAAAGCGAACTTTTTGAAAAAAGAGAAGGTCGAGTTAGCGTTGCCCCTTGAATTTTTCCCTTTTTCTCTGAGAGAGAATGGATTCTATTTGCAGATTATTGATGGCTGACCTTGCCATATTCTTAAAGTTTAATTCCTTGAACATGGCTTCAGCCTTCTCATAATATTTAACCGCGCTTCTAATGTCGCCCAGCTTTTCATATTCATGGGCCATAGTATAGGCCACCATCCCGTCGCTGGAGACTTTCAACAGCTCTTCAAGGCAGAGAATGACTTTTCCCGGATTGAGAAGCTGACGGCATTCTTTTATCTTTTCATTGATGCGTTTGTTGCTAGGTAAGCTCATTGCGGGGCTTTATTTTAATACATTCTTCAAGCAAATTTAATAAAAAATTTTAGCATTATTTTATCATTTCTTTTGGATTTAGCAATCTTCTCAATGAACCTGCCCTATGTCCCTGATAATAATGACATGAATATCGTTATATGGTCACTGCCGGTAGCTCAAAGGACTGTGGCAATCTTTTTATCTCATGAGATTGCCGCGTCGCTTCCTGCCTGGCAACGACTTTCTTGGACGCCACGAGCCCAGCGCCTTGCAATGGCATTATTACCGATTTTTTGTTAATATCACAAGAGAAGTTTGAAGTCAAAAATAAAAAGCTATCATAAGAAAAATTGATGTTTTGTAGAAAAAGATTAAGAGAACTCTTATAATCTTTGCCATCTGCCTCATAGAAAGGAGTTTTCACCTGTCATGAATAAGCCATCCAGATTAAAGCAGCTGTTCATTGTTCTTCTCCTGTTTTTTTCAATTGCAGCGGCTGCGGCAGAAATAAAAAAGGACGAAGTTGACAGGCTTTTTTCTCAATGGGACAGGCGCGACACTCCAGGATGCGCTCTGGCCATAATCAAAGACGGCAAAATCGTTTATAAGCGAGGCTATGGCTCAGCTAATCTGGAATACGCCATTCCCATCACGCCTCAATCCGTCTTCTACGTCGGCTCAGTCTCAAAACAGTTTGTGGCTATGAGCATCGCCCTGCTGGCTAAGCAGGAAAAACTCTCCCTCGACGATAACATCCGCAGGCATGTTCCAGAATTGCCGGATTATGGAACTCCGATAACAGTCCGTAACCTTATCCACCATACGAGCGGGCTACGCGATTACCTGGCGCTGCTGGGCATTGCCGGCTTGGACTTTGGCTCTTTCCACGAAGAAGATGTCCTTGAGCTTATCGTTCGGCAGAAGGAGTTGAACTTCAAGCCAGGAGAGGAATATCTCTACAGCAATTCGGGCTACTTCCTCCTGGGACTCATAGTAAAAAGGGCAAGCGGCAAGACGCTGAGGGAATTTGCCCAAGAAAATATTTTCAAGCCCCTGGGAATGAAGAACTCCCATTTTCACGATGATTACACTCAGCTCATCAAGAACCGCGCCTGGGGATATTTCCCTGGCGGTCGGAGCGGCTATAAAAATTTTTTATCGACCTTTGACTGCGTCGGCTCAGGAGGCCTCTACACTACAGTCGAAGACCTTTTTCTCTGGGATCAAAATTTTTACCACTGCCGGGTAGGCGGCAAAGAACTTATTGAATTGATGGAGACGCCGGGAAAGCTGGGCAACGGCAAAAAGCTTGATTATGCTTTTGCCCTTGTGGTTGGCAGCTATAAAGGATTGAAGACCATCAGCCATGGCGGAGCCTTGGGAGGCTTCAGAGCACACCTGGTTCGTTTCCCTGAGCAGAGCTTCTCGGTTATCTGTCTTTCCAACCTGAGCACTTTCAATCCGGTAAGGCTCTCATTTCAAATCGCTGACATCTATCTTGCCGGAGTATTCAGAGAAGAGCTGAAAAAGGAAGAGAAGGTAAAATTCATAAAGCTTCCTGAGGAAAAACTCAAAGAAAAAGCTGGCATTTATGTCCATCCTGAGTCCGGGGAGATGATGAGCGTGATTTTCGACAAGAAAGAGCAAAGATTGGTCTGCAGCGTATCAGCGCAAAGTTTTCCCTTGGCAGCCGTGAGCGAGACAGAGTTCAAGGCTCTGGATGCTCCGCTAAGGTTCTTGATAAAATTCGAGAGAGAGGCCGATAATCCTTTTCTTATCAAGCTATTTGCAGAGGATGAGGAGCCAAAAACTTATCAATTTGTCGAGCTGGTAAAGCCCCGACCTGAGCAGCTCGAAGAATACCAAGGAGAATATTTCAGCAAAGAACTGCAGGTGACATTCAGGCTCGCTCTGCTGGAAGGAAAATTGTACTTAATCCGTAAGAATGCGCCTCGCACGCTACTGCAGCCCGCACCAAAAGATATCTTTTCGGCGCCAGGTCTTTCGCTTCGCTTTGTCCGGGATGAAGAGGATAAGATATCAAGCTTTACTCTGAATGCCGGACGGATCAGAAATCTGCGATTTATTAAGAAGTGAGAGCTCTCACCACGAGAGCTTTCTTCATTATTTCTTAGGCGCCAAATCTTCTTTTGCCTGAAAAATGCTGGGAGTGACAAGGCTTTGTTTCCGTTCTGTTTGAACAGGTCTTTAAAGGCCAAAGTGGCGAAATTTAATATCACCAAAGGGGGAAACCGAGATGAGGGAAAGATCACCCTAAAAATCACCCTCAGCGGCGATTGACTGTCTTGCCGGGCTGTGCCAGCCTGAAATCAAACTTGCTGTGCTGGCTGGGCAAGTTTTCGCACCCCACATTCCCTTCTGCTCATTTTCCCCTAACAGCCAGCTTTTTTTTGCTTGGGCTCCGATGATTAGCTCGAGATTTTATCAGCTGAGGGTGAAGACCTTTGCTCCGAAGACACTTATGATCGCTGTTTCGCCGATGATGGCGCCCATCTTGGACTGGACATGGCCATGATAAACATACTTGGGCTGCTTCTCTTCGATATATTTGAGGATTGCCCTGCTTCCAATATGAGCGTAATCCTCCTTGTCTGTTTTCATATAGACCGGTGCGTGGCAGACGAAAATATCTACATAGGGAAAGCGGCTGAGCTGGGCTGTGGCTTCAAGATCATCCCATTCGTAAGGGCTGGAAGATTTATAAGCTGGTACTCCCTGCCATCCTCCGATAAGCCAGTTTCGGTGCTGGACGACTTTGAAATGAATGTCCTTGACGCAGCTCGGAAAGGGCTTGGCCGGGTCATGGTTTCCTTTTACGGCAAAAATCGGCTTGTGATATTTTTCGTGGATTTCCTCCAGGATATGAAATTGGTGGTCGCCGCAGGAAAGGACAAAATCAACAGTTTTCTCGAATTCCTCGGCAAAATGATAATTTGGATAGTCGGCGACAACGAGCACGTTGGAGGGATAAGCAATCATACCTTAGTTCTTGATGCCATTTAGTCGTCTTAACTGGCAACATTCTAACAATCTTCATTTTAAATCACAAACTAATCTTATTATCTTAGATACATAATGGCCTGCATCGCTGCCACGCACCCTTCTCCAGCAGCAGAGACGATCTGCATGCCTCCGCAGGTGACATCTCCGGCAGCGAAAATTCCCTTTAGGTTTGTTCTTTGGAATCTGTCAACTTTGATGCATTGCTTGTGGTCGAGCTCGATGCCGGCTTTGGCAAAAAGAGGCGCAGTAGGAATTTCCCTGAAAATAAAGACGCCGGAGACTCCGAGCTCATCTTTCTTCCCTTCCTTTTCGATAATAACCTTCTCCACCCTCTGTTCGCCCGCAATTTCTTTAGCCATGGCCTTGGGGTAGATGGAAACTCCTTTCTTTTTTATCTCATCCATCAAACTTTCAGCGACTTTCCATTCATTTAAGTCGCCTTGAATCCAGTGGACGTGGCAACCCGTCTGGTTCAAGAGGCGTACATCTTCTGCAGCTTCATCAGAGTTTCCGACAGCAGCCACTTTGCTTCCTCGAAAGAGAGGGCCGTCGCAGGTCGAACAGTAGCTTACTCCCATTCCTAAAAATTTCTCCTCTCCTGGGATCAGCCTTCCGCTGGAGATTGGCTTACCGCTGGCGATAATCACCGCTCTTGCTTCGATCAGGGTGTCTCTGGTTGTGACCAACTTTGGGTCAGAGGAAAGATTGAAACTCAGGGCATCCCCTTTCATGATTTCAGCGCCAAAGCGCTCGGCATGTCTTCTAAACTTCTGGAGAAGCTCGCGGCTGTCGATGGAGATGAATCCAGGATAATTTTCGAGCTTGTATCCGATCGAAAGCCTGGAAACAGCTCTTCCCTCTAGAACAAGGGTTTTGCTTCCAGATCGTGAAGCATACAAACCCGCAGTCAGGCCTGCTGGACCGCTGCCGATGACCAGGATATCGACGGCTCTGCTTTTGACTCTAAATTGGGCATTCTGCATTTTTCCCTCCATACTAAACTTCCGTTATTTTAACAAATCTATTTTCCCCTCCCTCTTCCCAGTCTGAAACATATAGCAGAGGAAAAACTTGATGTCAATCAATAAGGCAAATTCGCATTTTATAGACTGTTCAATCTTCCATGCTGTTTGCTTGACACTCAGTCTGACCTTTTTTATCGCTGATGGGCAGGACCAATACTTTAACTGGGCAGCACACCCCTTTCTGTCTTCTTCCTTCGCGCTTTTTCTTTTTTGCTCAAGGACGAAGTTGAAGCCTGAAGGCCCGCTACTTCAGGGCAACTCTTCTTATACAAACACCAAAGGCAAAGGCTTGAAACTCTGGCCGGAAAATCTTTGGCTTCTTCAATAGTCTTGATTTTTCGAATGGTCTCCTGCCTCAAGCTTTCAAGCTGTTCTTCAGTCCTGGATGAGGCCATCTCTTTATCGAAGGCGAGAAAATGCCAGACAAGTCTCACTTCCCTGCAATCCTTGAACTCCCTCCTAACCCACAGGGAATACAGAGCAAGCTGGGAGTCTTTATCCAGATGCTCCTGGGGCGGAAGTGTGGTATGTGTCTTGTAGTCATGGATTTCATAAAGGCCATGTCCTTTATCCATCAGCCTTTCAACCCGGATAAAAAATATATACTCTCCCTTTTCATCAAGAGGGAAATAATCGGTTAGCTCTAAGTCGACAACTTTGCCTTCTCTGAACGGCCTGTGTCTTCGGTAATAATTTTTGAGGTATGTCTCCCCTTTCTTGCGGTAATCAGCCGAATTAAGATTATCGTCAACAAGGATTATCGAACCTGTCCAATTCTTCTCCCACTGGCTTCGGAAAAAAGTCAGCAATTCTCTTTTCGTCATCAGCTTTCCATACCAGATGTTTCTATAAAGTTTCTCCAGCGATTCGTGTGTTCTGACTCCAAGAAAGGACTCTGCTGTTTCCTCTGCTTCCGGTTTTATTTTATCGATATAGGCAAATTTATACCTAAGGGGACAAGTCTCAAAGGAGATTATTCTTGAATGGCTGAAGACCGGCATTAGCCAAGCTCTCTGATATTCGCTAGAGTGCTCAGGTTGAATTTAGACAGCCATCTCTGCTTCTTGCAAGGCTCATCTCTTGTCCGCTGAGAGAAGAGCGCCTTTGTCTGGATTTTTAAGACCCTGCCTATTTCATCTTGAACAGGGAATCGTCCAGGCCGGTGTTGAAGCTCACCTTTGAAATAGTAATTTTTGTGTATTCTTGCCCATTGGTATAGGTGACTATGCTGT
>CAZJXZ010000137.1:0-6915 GCA_964549955.1 uncultured Eubacteriales bacterium | reverse complement strand
GATGGAGATTGGACAAAGTCCAGAAGCAGGTATTGGCTTTTTTCAAGGTAGTCGAGCGTCTCGCGCCTGGCCATCTCCAGCTCCATCCTTTCTATAAAATTTGCTGGCACGAATATCTGTGTTGACTTTGCCTCTTTAAGGTGCGGGGCTCTAAGAATAAAGTAAGTTGCCAGAGAGCCGAGCAAGACACCCAAAAGTAGGCCAGCATAAATAGGTCTCAATCTGGGTTGGAAAAGGAATCTTGAAAGTCTTGCCAGCCATGATTCTCGAGGAAAGGCTGACTCCTGCTTGAAAACATTCTCTGTGATCTTCCTGGGAAGCTCTTCCCAATCCACTTCTCCCATGATTTGCTCGATATCCATCTTCAAAGAATCTGCCCCTTTCATGAATTCCTCGAGCTGAGCCATTTCTCTTTTACAGTCAGGGCAGCGATCAAGATGAGATTGGAGGAGCTTTCTTTCATCCTCCTCAAGCTCCTGCGAGAGGAAAGCCACAAAATCTTTCTTAAATTTTTTGCAATCGGTCATAGCTCTCTCCCCAAATAGGGCGCGACCAAACCCCTCATGTTTTGAACGGCCTTGAAATGAAGGGATTTGACCGTCCCTAAGGAAATGCCCAAGATTTGCGCGATCTCTTGATATTCAAGCTGGTTGTAATGCTTCATGACAAATATCAATCTCTGTTTTGTCGCCAGTTTTTTCAGGCAGGCTGAGAATATTCCTTTCAGGTCAGAAGAGAAATAAGGATCTCTCTCATTCTGGAGGGCCAGATTCATCTCTTCAATTGGCTTTTCCCGATCATAGTCCTTGCTCCTGCTGTAATTCTTGCGGTAATAGTCTATGCACAAGTTCTTGGCAATCTGCAGAAGCCAGTTCTGAAAATTTTGGCCTTTTCTGAATAAATTAACTCTCTGGTAAAGCCTCAAAAAGGTCTCCTGAACGATGTCCAGAGCATCTTCCTTATTACGGAAAAAAGAAAAAGCGAGAAGGAAGACTTTTTTCTGGTAGAGATTAGTAACGGTCATGAAAGCCTCTCTGTCTGCTTTCTTGATTCTTTCGACAAGGGTGTAGATATCTTCATCTTCGCCTACCCTTTTCGTTACCATTTTTCTTCTTTAATTCTCTTAAAAAATTTATTCAGCAGTTCCTTATTCCAGCCAGATCAAGACTTTTTTACCTCATCTTTAACATTTCAAAGATTACTACGGAACGACCTTAAAAAAGGTTCACCCCCTGAAAAACATATTGTGAACAACCATATCCAACCTTTCTTTAATAAGCGAAGGCAGAGTGGTGAGAAAGCCGTGTGAAAGGCTGAGCGGGCGTTGCGAGGAGCGAAGCGACGAAGCAATCCCTCCAACAGAGAGAGGAGAGCGAAGCCTGGAACCGAGCAGCTTTTGCCTCGCTGGGGCAAAAGCTGCGTGCTTGCGAACCATTCTGCCTGAGCTCTTTATTTATACCGCACCCACTTGACGATCTCCGCAAAATTCGGGCGTTTGCCATACATCAAGATTCCAACCCTGTAAATCTTCGCCGTAAGCCAGATCATGAGCAGAATCGTCAGCATAAGCAATAGGATTGAGCCTCCCACCTGGATGAAAGGAGGAAGAAGGATGCAAATACGAAGCAGCATCAGAATCGGAGCAAAAAAAGGAATTATGGATAAAACAACAGAAAAAGTGCTATCCGGGCTTCTCATGATGAACATGATAAGCATGATGGGGATAACCAGAGCCATGGTTATAGGAAAAAGGAGCTGCTGGGCTTCTTTTTCTGAGTTGACCATTGAGCCCACGGCAGCATAGAAGGTGGCATAGAGAAAGTAGCCAAGGATGAAGAAGACAACAAAATAGACGAAGATGTAGGAAGGAATGCTCGGCAGCTTAAAATCTAAAGGCAGGCGGATGAAGGAGGAAAGCATCGACCGGCTGTACTTGGAGGCGGCGACGCCGAACAGGGCCCAGATAGAGTACTGAGTCAAGCCCACCGCGCCAATCCCCAATATCTTGCCAACCATGAGTTCGAAGGGCCTTAAAGAGGAGAGGATGACTTCCACTACCCTTGAATTCTTTTCTTCGATGACGCCTCTCATGATGATCGCCCCGTAAAAGAAAAGGGTCATGTAGAGGATGAGGACTAAAAGATAGGAAATCAGGAAAGTCGCTCCGATATCCTTCTCCTCTCCTTTTTTCGTCACCTTCACTGGCGTCAATTTCGCAGGCCGCAGATACTCAGAGACCTTTTGAGGATTCAACCCTTCTTTTTTCAATCTTCTTTCGATGATGACACTGCTCAAGGCTCCATTGATATCTTTTAGCTTATCAAAATCTGTGGTGTGCAGGGAGATATACTCCGCCTCCCCTCCCTCGGCAATATTCTCAGGAATAAAGAGATAGGCTGAAAGCTCTCTATCCAGCACTTTCTTGCTCAATTGACTTCTCAGAATCTCGATATTCGGAGATAACTCAAATTTTTTGAGAAGGTAACGCCTCGTCCCATCCTTAAGTTTGTTGTCCATCTTCCTCTCGAGCTCATCAAAAATTTGCCGGCTGGAATCAATCACCCCGATCGTTTCCTGCTTTCCCACAGAAACAAGCTGGCCGATGATGGGAATGATGATCAGGGCAATCATCAACACCGGGCCTAAGATAGTTCCGATGATAAAGCCTTTGGTTTTGACTATCTGAAGGTATTCTCTTTTAATGACTGAGAGTATCTTTCTCAATTCTCTCTCCCACTTTATCGATGAAGATGGCGTTCAATGTCGGCTCCCTGACTTCGAACTTGCTGATCGTGACTTTTCCGACGAGCTGGGGAAGGAGGCCCTGGGGGTCACATCCTTCTTTGAGCTTGATCTCCATGAACTTTCCGTAGTCATCGACTTTTTCAACCTCAGGCAAATTCCGGATGAAGCTTCCCTCGCCATCATACTCGAGAACAACGGTATTCTTTCCGTACTGCTTCTTGATCTGGCTCAAATTTCCTTCGAGGACCATTTCCGCTTTATTGATCAGACAGATGTTGTCGCAGATCATTTCCACTTGCTCCATGCGGTGAGTGGAAAAGATTATGGTCCCGCCCCTTTCCTTCATCTCCAGCATGATATCCTTTAAAAGCTTGGTGTTGACCGGGTCGAGGCCGGCGAAGGGCTCGTCGAGGATGATGAGCTCAGGCTTATGGATGACAGTGACGATGAACTGAAGCTTCTGCTGCATGCCTCGCGAAAGCTCCTCGACTTTCTTGTTTTTCCAAGCGGATAGGTCGAATCTCTGAAGCCAGAAATCAATCTCCTTCCTGGCCCTTTGGCCGCTCAACCCTTTGACTTCAGCCAGGAAAAGAAGATGCTCTCCCACTTTCATCTTGGGATAGAGACCCCTGTCCTCGGGAAGGTAGCCTACTCTTTCTTTCATCCTTTCGTCCATCTTCTCCTCAAGGACTCTGATCGAGCCTTCGTCAGGAATGATGATGTTCATCACCATGCGGATGGTGGTTGTCTTCCCGGCTCCATTCGGCCCGAGGAGGCCATAAATCGTTTTCCTGGGAACCTTTAAAGACAATCTTTTTACAGCATAAAAATCCTTGAATCTTTTGGAAATGCTTTCAATCTCAAGGGCATTCATCAGCTCATCCTTTAATAATGACTGTGCCGAATAGTGATGACAATTTCTCCCTTCGTTACTCTCATCTGTTCTCTTTTCCCGGCTTTCTTGAATTCTATAATATATTCAATCTATACGCAAAATTCTATAAACAAGCAAACATCATCTCAAGCTCCACAATCGCCAACGCTCTCTCCTGCCAACGGGTTGGCACAGCGAGCTGCCCGCAGCGGCCGAAGCAGCAGGGGAACGGCTTCGCTGCCGAAGCCGTTGGGGTTCCAAGGAAGGCTGCTCCTTTGGTCGCAGGACACTCTGCAACAATTTTATAATTTTCGCGCAATATGGGATGCTTCCCAATCTGCAAGACTTTTTGCTATATTTATCTTAAAATTAAAGAACCTTCTTGAGAAGGAGAAAAGATGAAAAGAGGAAAATATATCCTGATCATAATCCTGGTCTTTTTTTTCCTGATACTGGCTTCTATCCTCTCTTTTTTTTATTATGCGCTGGGAAAGCCTCCGGCCATAAAAGCTTATTCTTATCTTGAGCTCAAGCTCTCAGGTGCAATTCAAGAAAAAGCAGAATCAAATTTTTTAATGACTCTGTTCGGAGTAGAGCAACCTCTCTCCATGTATGACGTCTGGATGAATGTCCGAAAGGCCAAGGATGACAGCCGCATAAAATGCCTGGTTCTGCGCCTTGGCTTCCTTGAATGCGATTGGGCAAAGATAGAAGAAATCAGAAACTTGGTCCTCGACTTCAGAAAATCAGGGAAAAAGGTTTATGCCTATATCGAAGAAGCTCCGGAATTCGACAAGGAATACTATCTGGCCACTGCCTGCGACCGCATCATCCTTCATCCCCTGGGCTGGCTCGGGATCAACGGCATCGGCGGCTACATTCCCTTCTTCAAAAAGGCTCTGGATAAGCTGGGGATTGAAGCCGAGATTGAACATGTCGAGGAATACAAGACTGCTTACAATATGTTTACCGAAGAGGGTTTGACCGCTGCTCACAGGAGGATGATGGAATCCATTTATAGCGACCTCTTCTCCTATTATGTTAAAAGGGTGGCTGAAGCCAGGAAAAAAAGCGAAGGGGAAATAAAGAAGCTTATTGACTATGGTTTCTACCAGGGACAAGAAGCGTTGAAAGCCGGATTGGTGGATGACCTTCTTTTTGAGGATGAATTGGAGCTGCTCCTCAAAGAAAATGGGAGAAAGTTAAATAAAATCAGCCACGAGGAATACATAAAAATAAAGCCTCCTTCCCTGGGCTTATACCGGGGGAAAAAGATTGCTCTGATCTATGGAACAGGACCCATCCACAGCGGAGAGAGTCTCTATCAAACAATAGGAAGCCAAACCGTTGCCCGCCGGCTCAGGCAAGCGAGGCTTGACAGGTCCGTTGCTGCGGTCATCTTGCGCGTGGACAGCCCTGGAGGCTCGGCCGTGGCTTCGGACGTCATCTGGAGAGAGGTGGTCTTGACCAAGAAGAAAAAGCCTCTGGTGGTCACCATGTCGGATGTGGCCGGCTCAGGCGGCTACTGGATCTCCATGGCTGCCGATAGAATCGTCGCCCAGCCGCAAAGCCTTACCGGCTCTATCGGAGTAATCTCCGGCAAGTTCAACATGGTCCGCCTTCTTCAGAAACTGGGCATCACTTCGGAAAGGCTTGTTTATGGCCAACGAGCCGACATCTATTCTCCTTTTCGGAAGCTGACTCCGGAGGAAAAGCAGGTTCTTAAGAAACAGATCCTCTGGGTCTATGACCAGTTCCTTGATAAAGTCTCTGAAGGGCGAAATATAAAGAAGGATGAAGTGGACAAGATCGCAAAAGGGAGAGTCTGGACAGGAACTCAGGCCAAAAATTTGGGTCTGGTCGATGAAATCGGCGGACTTTCGCGGGCGATGGAATTGGCAAAAGAACTTGCCAGAATTCCAGCCGCTGAAGAAGTCAGGCTTGTTGTCTGGCCTAGAAGAATCAGGCTTATTGATCTCTTAATCGGAAGGAGATTGCCAGGGCTGAGCTTACTTCTTGCCTCAAAACGTCAAGAAATGCTTTCCACGCTAAACCTCTTGGACAGAGAAAAAATTTTGGCCATCATGCCGCTCTGGATAAAGCCGGAATAAACGAAAAGTCCCTCTTTTGGCCTTTCAAATGTCAAGCTTGAAGAGCGGAGGACGAAAGTCTCGATTCTCTTCACCGAAAAAATTTTAGCGCTTTTTGTGGCTGTTCAGGTAATCGAGGATAACCGCAGACATTACTTTCACACCGAGAGGAATGCTCTGCTCATCAACGATAAAGGTCGGAGAATGGACAGAAGTCCTGGCCAACTCTTCAGGAACAACGCCCAGGTTAAGCATTACTGAAGGAGCTTCGCGGGCAAAGTAACTGAAATCCTCGCCTCCCATTTCCGGAAGCTCTTCTCTAAGAAATTCCTTTCCGCCCAACACTCTTTCTACTGTGGGGAGAATTTCTTTAAGAAGCGCCGGATCGTTATAAAGAGAAGGCGTTGCAAGATAGTATCCGAGCTCAAACTGAGCACCTGCAGCCTCGCAGATATTCGTCACCAGCCTCTCCACTTTCTGCCTCACTGACTTTCTCTGCTCATCGCCGTAAGTCCTCACTGTCGCCTGGAGCTCTGCCTTCTCCGGAATGATGTTCGAAGCTGAGCCGGCATGAAAAGAGCCAACAGTGATCACCGTGTTCTTGTTAACATCAATTTCCCTGGAGACCATGACCTGAAGGGCAAGGACAAGCTGAGAGCCGACGACGATCGGGTCAACGCAGAACCAGGGATAAGCCCCGTGGCATCCTTCTGATTTGATGACCAGGCGGAATCCGTCGCAGTTCGCTCCTGAATACCCGGGCGTATAGCTGATAACACCTGCCTTGGCTGTGTCATTCACGTGAAAAGCAAACATTGCCTCGGGTTTAATATCCCTGAACAAACCTTCTTTGAGCATCTCGTTGGCTCCGTCTCCCTTTTCTTCGGCCGGCTGAACGACAAAAAGAACCGTACCATTAAAATTGTCTTTTAAGCGCGAAAGCACGCCTGCCACACCGAGCAAGACTGTGGTGTGGACATCATGGCCGCAGGCATGCATGACTCCGTGCTCGATTCCATCGATTATGGTTTTTTCCTGGGAAGAAAATGGCAGGCCTGTTTCCTCACTGATGGGAAGGGCATCCATATCTGCTCTCATCCCGACCACTGGGCCGCCTTTCTGACCGCGAAGAATGGCGAGCAGGCCCGTCTTGGCAAAGCCTTTTTTCACTTCAAGGCCGAGCTTCTCAAGATAGGCGGCGGCAAG
>CAZJXZ010000136.1:0-6923 GCA_964549955.1 uncultured Eubacteriales bacterium | reverse complement strand
GATGAATAATTGACTATAATAAGAATAAAAAAAGCAAAAAAAGGAGGTGATATGGAGGGGGATAAATATCAAGCAAAAAAAGCAAGAAGTTGAAGTGCCACAAAAGGCGCTTCTGGGTATGGAAATTTAAAAAAGGAGAAGAGTGATGAATAAAAAATTCTTTAGAGCCTCCTTGATTCTACTCTTGGCCTTCGTCCTGACTTCTCTCAGTTTCGCCCAGAGGCAGACAGGCTCCATCCACGGCACAGTGCTCGATGAGGAGAAAAACCCTCTTCCAGGAGCCACAGTGACCATTTCCGGCCCTGCCCTGCAAGGGACGAAGTCCTATGTGACATTGGAGAGCGGAGCCTTCCGCTTCCCTTCTCTCAGCCCCGGAACATACGACTTGAAAGTTGAAATACCCGGCTTTAAAACCGAAATTAGGAAAGGTTTAATCTGCAACATAGGCAAAACCACCGAAGTCACAATTCAATTGGCCGTGGCCGCGGTCGAAGAACAAATCACAGTCGTGGCTGCAAGCCCTGTAGTTGACATTGAAGCCTCGAAGCTGAGCGTCAACTACGGCGCCGAGTTCCTGGCCAGCATCCCCATGAACCGTGACCTCTATGATATTCAGAACTCCTTGCCCGGAGCCATATCAGAGGGTGCGGATTACCGCCGGACTTCTTCCATCCTCGGTGGGACGGTCAGAAGCCAGCTCTATGCTCTTGACGGCGTTCCGATGAACGACCCGGCTACTTTCTATTCCATGGCCAACATCAATGTCGAGGTCTATGAGGAGATGGAGGTTGAGCTCGTGGCTCATCCGGCTGAGGTCGGACAGACCGACTCGACCTACATCAACATCGTCACCAAGAGCGGGGGGAACAAGTTCTCTGGAGGAGCATCTGTCTTGTACTCTGGGGCAGGTTGGGGCCAGAATTTGTGGACCAGAGAGCAGTTGACTGCCATGGGTGTGAATCCTCCTGAAAAATATTCCAATTACCAGGATTACACGTTAAACCTAGGCGGACCCTTTATTAAGGACAGACTCTGGTTCTATCTTAACGGCCGACGCCAGACCTGGGGTCAGGCTAATCCATACACGCCAGAAAGCCGCATGGCTCGATTAGGACTTACAAGCTCCCATTATGATTTAGACCATCAGGAATGGCTGGGATTTGCCAAGCTGACCTTTCAAATCACCAAAGACATCAAATACATGGGCATGCTCCACTATAACCATATCTATGAGCCAGTCTATTCGAACAGCATCGGCTCTGATGTGGCCTACGACAACACAGAAATCTGGGACCATGAAAACACCTACACAACAACCCACCAATTCAACTGGGTTCTCGACCAGAATACCTTTCTTGATGTGAGAGGCACCTACATCCGCCGCTATTTCCCCATCATCTCTCTAACCCAGAACCAGTACACTTATTATGATTATAACCAGAGTGTGTATTGGGGCGCGTCTCCTTATAATGATGAATATGTCCGCAAAAAGATTCTATTCTCTGCATCCATGACCAAGTTCCTGGATGACTTTCTCTTGGGCACAAACCACGAGTTGAAAGCAGGTTTTGAGTTCGAACAGACCGAATACCATCGAGATTGGTACCGGGAAAATCCCTATTACTCATACTACAGAGACTACACGACGAGAAATCCCTATTATTACTCCACAACCACCCGATACGGGCGTCTCCGCGTCCGTACCTGCCCTGCAAATAGGGGAGAATGGGATGTCCAGGACCATACCCGCAGATTCTCAGGCTATTTTCAGGACAGCATCTCCAAAGGAAGGCTGACCTTCAACCTGGGTCTGCGCTACGATTTCTCCTACCAGTATGAGCCTGAGCAGACAAGGCCAGAGCTTCGTTTCAATGTCGGGCCTGAACAGCTCAACCCTGCCATCACCGACCCCAATGCTTTGCTCGAAGCTATTATCGCCCAGTATTACACCGACACGGGCGATCCGTATTCTCCCTTTGATGAGCTGACCACGCCTTACAAAAGACCTGTGGAGTTTTCTACTTTTTCTCCAAGGATAGGAGTTGTCTACGATATTTTTGGCGACGGGAAGACAGCCCTCAAGCTTTCCTATTCCCGCTATTTCGAGCCTGTCTGGTCAGCCAAGTACAACGCCTGCCAGATCTTCGGCGCAAGCTCGATCAACTGGGAATGGCGCGACCTTAACCGAAATATGCTCATGGACCTTCCGCCAACTGACGCCTACCGTCTCACATCTTATTCCACTCAGGATCCAGTGTATTTTTATTATTACACCTGGGAATCAATCCAGGAGGCAATGAAGAGCGGCGATTTTACAAAGCTCGAAAAAGGCGTGAACGCTCCTCACATGGATGAGATTCTGGTTGGAGTTGAGCGTGAGCTGGTCAAAGATTTTAAGCTTGGACTCTCTTTCCTCTACAGGCAGTATAAAAACATCGTGGAAGATATCGATTTGTACAACGGCTACGACGTTAATGCCACAGATGCTCTCGGACTCATCTGGCTCCCCTTCACCTTCACCGACCCCGGCTGGGATGGAAACTGGAACACAACTGCAGACAATAAAGAGATGACTGTCTACGGCCTGAGGGCGAACCGGCCTATTCAAACCTGGGTGGGGACAAATCCTCCTGAAGCCAAAAGAGAGTACACAGCCCTTATCCTGACCTTTGACAAGAGGATGTCGAACAGATGGCAGTTGAACGGCTCGATCCTCTACAGCTCTTTTAAAGGCAACACCGAAGCTACTTATTCACCCACAGAGGGTGAATCCGGTATGTTCGATAACCCCAACACTCTGGTTAATGGCTACGGCCCTATCTGGTTTGACCGGCCGCTCCAGATAAAAATCATGGGCACCTACATTCTTCCTTATGACATCATTGTCAGTGCCTATATCCGCTACCAGTCAGGAAGCCCCTGGGAAAGGACCTTTGCCCGCGTTTATTTTCCACCAGGATTTGGCGCCCAACAGACCTATATCGATGTCATGGCTGACACACGCGGTTCCAGGAGAAATCGCGCTTACACCAACCTGGATTTTAGAGTTGAAAAAGAATTCTCATTCGGAAATTTCGGCAAGCTGAATTTCTACATTGATATCTTCAACCTCGCCGGCTACAGCGGCATCAATGTCAACCAGGATCCGGCTGCGCGGCTCAGGTTTGACAGGCCTCCATTAGACGCAGCCGACTATGAACTTTCCACAACCTATCGCCTGATTACCAGCGTCTACGGAGTCCGCTCCATGCGCTTTGGACTGCGCTGGAGTTTCTAAGCTGACAAAAGAGGGAGGGAGAAATCCTTCCCTCTTCTTCCAATCAAAGCGACAGAGCAAGTTATTAAAAGCCATTTAAAAGAAAAATAAATATTTTTTTGAGAAAGAATACTCCCAGACTAGGAGTTCAATTCACCTCCAAAATCGAAAAATTTCTAAAATCCAGTGAAACTATATAAACCAAAAATTTGGATTTAATTCAATTTTTTGAATATTTTAGAATAGCTTCGACCTGGAACAAAATAGATAAATAATTTATTTTAAAATAATTAGCTGTATAAGAGCCGTATAAAAAATTTGGCATAAATATTGCAGAAATAAAGACAAAATCCTTAGCTATTAAGGAGGTGATGAAGGGGGATTCTAGATATAAAAAATGCACTATTGGTATCTTTTTCCATCTATCTCCAAGGAAAAAGAGGGGATTCTCTTTGAACTTTCAAAGGGAAAGGGCAAAATTCAAAAAAGGAGGATTGATTGATTAAAAAATCATTCAAACTTCTAATTGTTCTTTTCTTCGCCATCGGGCTTTGCTCTTCAATCATAGCTCAAGAGCAGACAGGCTCAATCCGAGGCACAATAAAGGACAATGAAGGCAATCTTCTCCCTGGAGTCACGGTCACAGCTTCCTCTCCTGTTTTGATGGGAACAAAGTCTTACGTGACCACTGAAACAGGCTCATTCAGATTTCCAGCCCTTCCTCCCGGCCATTACACCCTGACAGCTGAGTTGGCAGGTTTCAAGACAACCAAAAGAGAGGAGATCATTGTCAGAGTCGGCATGTTTGTTGAGATCGATATCACCATGGAGGTGGCTGCCATCCAGGAAGAGGTCACAGTCACCGCTGCCTCGCCGACAGTCGATGTCGAGCAGTCAAAAATCACAGTAGTCATGGACAAGGACATCTTGAAGAATATTCCTATGGCCAGAGACCTCTATGACATCGTCAACGCTACCCCCGGAGCTATCTCTGAAGGGATGACCTACCGCAGGACAAGCTCTATCCACGGTGCTACTGTCCGCAGCAACACCTACGCCTTCGACGGCGTGAACATGAACGACCCGGTGGTCATGTATCCTCTGACCAACATCAACTTCGATGTCATGGACGAGGTCGAGGTCGTTAGCGCTGGCCACCCTGCCTCGGTCGGATACACGGATGGAGCTTACATCAACATCGTCACCCGCTCCGGCGGAAACAAACTCTCAGGAGCAGCTGTCCTTTACTACACCCAAAAAGGCTGGAATCAGCACCTCTGGACAGATGAGCAGGTTCAGGCTCTTAAAGTTACAAAGCCGGGTGTGGATAAGACGAATGTCGACGGCTCGCTCACCCTTGGCGGACCCATTCTCCCCGATAGGCTGTGGTTCTTCACCAATGGGCGCTACCTCAAGAGAGTGCAGAGCACAAACTTTATTCCCTTTACCGATATCCTTGGCCGCTCGCATGCCGGCTACGACTGGAGTCATAAGGAAAGGATGGGTTTCCTCAAGCTGACCAGTCAGCTCACTTCCAACATCAAGCTGATGGGTACATTCAACTATACGGACATCTACCGACCGATGTACGAAGAGCCGGGTCCAAGGACGTGCTTTATTGCCACTCGAGTCTGGGACCATGAAAAAGGCTACACAGGAAACGGCCAGTTGAGCTATGTCCTCAACCAGAACACCTTCGTCGATTTGAGAGTCGGATATGTCCACCGCTGGTTTCCCATTCCATTACAGCCAGATGCACAGGATCTTCCGTGGGTTGACGATGTCGGAGACCTTTATGGAGGCTTGACTACGGCACGGTTCAACGAAACCTACTTGCGGAAGAGGTTCCAGGTCGGAGCATATTTCACCCGCTTTCAGGACAACTTCCTGGCTGGAGACCACGAGATAAAGGGCGGCGTTGAATATGAAGCCACCTACGGCGACTGGGATTGGTGGCGCAAGGATAATATGCTCTGGTATTTAGACAGCCGAAACCCGGGCAACTATTACTATGGTAATTACCAGGGACTTGTTTATTTTTACATCTGTGGGTCTGAAAAAGGCTCGAGCAAGATTCAGGACAAAGGCGGAAGAATCGGGGCTTATCTCCAGGATTCGGTCACCTTCTTCGAAAGGCTGACAGTGAACGCTGGCATCCGCTTTGACCGCTCGACCGGTTGGAAGCCGGCTGTTACCAAGACTGCAGCGGGAAACCCGGTTTCTATCTCGATCGGAGAGGGCATCGTCAGGCCTTATGTTCAAGCCACTTATCCTACTTCATTCCCTAACGGCCTCAATCCTTGGGCAGATATGACCTCACCATCCTGGAATGACATCATTTCTTGGGATGCCTGGTCCCCGAGAATCGGGTTCTCCTTCGATGTCTTCGGAAACGGAAAAACAGCTTTGAAAGGTTCCTACTCTCGTTATACAGAATATCTGATGCTACAGTATTTCTCGACACTGCATCCCTTCTATCCGAAATCTTATGCATTCACCTGGACTGACACTAACCGAAACGGCGTAGTAGATCCCTACCCTACGGATGCGTTTACCATGTTCCCTGCAGACTTCAGAGAAATGGACCCAGAGTTTGCCAAGAAGAAGCTCGACCCTGGCACCAAATCGCCGATCAACGAAGAGTTCACGCTCGGTATTACTCAGGAAGTCTTCAAGAACTTCTCGGCTGGCGTCAACTTCATCTACAAGAATAAGCTGAACATCCTCGAAGATTGCCGCTATAACCCTGATGCAGATGAATACTGGTATACCTACAATCCTGCTCAGGGATATTGGCTTCCTTTCAACACCACGGTGCCTGGATCAGATGCTTATCCCAACCGCGATGTTTCCTTCTACGTCAGGTCGCTTACTGCTCCGCCTGACCTGTATCGTCTGACCAATATTCCCGAACTGAAGAGAAGGTACCTGGCTCTTGAATTTATCTTTAACAAGCGGATGGCTGACGGCTGGCAGTTTGCGGGCAATATCGTCTACAGCCGGGCCTACGGCAACATCGGTGGCTGGTACGACCAGAGCTGGGGTTGGTCAGGAGCTGGCGACGGCCCTAACTACTTTGTCAATCAGTGGGGCGAATTAAATATCGACAGGCCTCTTGTCGTTAAGCTCTATGGCACGGCGGTGCTTCCTTACCGCATCCTGTTGAGCGCTTTCTACCAGTACCAGAGCGGAGCTCCGTGGTCGAGAAGCGCCAGTATCCGGCCTCCTCAAGCCTGGTGCACGGCTAACGGCGCTTACTATTTGAGCACCTATTACTACGGCGTCAATACCGAGCCTTCAGGCACAAGAAGAGATAGAGCCGTGAATTGGCTCGACCTCAGGCTTGAGAAGGAATTCAAGATTGCTGATTTCGGGACAATGGGCGCTTACATCGAAGTCATGAATGTCTTGGGTTGGTCAGGCGTAGCCGTTGGTCTGAACGATACCTACCGCTGGCTGCCGACGACTGAAGGTTTCACCCCTGCAGGTCAAACACCGGCCGGAATAAAGTCTCTTCTTAGCGGTTACAAAGTTGTCAGCTCTGTCATTGGAGTTAGAACTCTTAGAGCCACTGTTAGATTCAGCTTCTAATTCAAGTTCAAGAAGAAGTTTAAAGCCCCTGCCCGTTTTAAGCGGGTAGGGGCTTTTTTATTTCTTTATCTTTTCG
>CAZJXZ010000135.1:0-7022 GCA_964549955.1 uncultured Eubacteriales bacterium | reverse complement strand
GCTGTGCCGATATTTTTCTCCTTGCAGACCTGGAGCACTTTCTCTGCCTGGTCCATCTGCAGGAAATTATAGGCCATGAGGAAGACATCGAACCGTCCATCAGCGGCTGCAGCCAGGAGTATTTTTTCCATAGTCTCTTCCGGGTCTCTGAACCAGAACGAACCGTGGTGGGAGGTGCCCACATAGCGGATTTTGCCCTCGGACTTGAGCTGGGACATGGCCGAATGGAAAGACTCTGTCTTTAGGATTTCGACCTTATCAGGCAAGTGCATCATCATGCAGTCGATATATTCTGTGTCAAGCTCTTCCAGGGCTTTGTACACGCGCTTGACAAGGCCTTCCTTGGAGATGTCACCTTCCATCAGCATCTTGGAAGTAACAAAGATTGACTTGCGGTCGCGTCCCTTGATGACCTTGCCTACAATCCTGTGGTGGCCCGGGTAGCTCTCTGCGGTATCGATATAGTTCATTCCGGCATCCAGCATGGCGCTCATCAAGCCCTCGTTTTGAACTTGGCCGACGGCAAGGTCCGAGACTTTGAACCCTGTCCGGCCCAGGACGCGGTAGCTTTTTATCTTGAGAGAGCTTATGTCCTTTGTTTCCTGGCCGTCTGTGCTGACAGCCTTTCTTGCAGCAGCCCATCCGCCTTTAGCGGCCACTCCGCTGCCAATCATCCCCATGACAGCGGTCTTCAGAAAGCTCCTTCGTCTAAGATAAATTTTTTTATGCATGATGCCTCCTTTTTTATTCATATATTCATACGTTAGTCTCTTCGGCTGGTTTGGCTTTCTTCTGCCTGCCGATATTTTTTTGTTCGATGATGTCGGCAAGGAACCAGCCAGGAAATATATTAGATATATTGCTTTTCGTCCATGGGAAAGGAACTATAAAGAGTTTTTAAGCAAGAAAAAATATATTTAAATTTTACGCTGATATTTCTAACCCAGCAGCAAATCCTGGTCCCAGCCAAAATGCTCGACTTTGATGTTGTTCCAGTTGCTCGTTCCCAGTCCATAGACCTTGTCAGCCGCCTCGACACAGAGCGGGGGAGGGGTGATAGGCCAGGGCTCTCCTCTCGCGGCCTTCCTTTTTTCAGTAATGATGCGCAGGCAGACTGTTTCCACGGCCGCAGGGTCTGTTCCGGCGATCAAGCCGTTGTAGGCCCATTTGTAGCGCGGGTCCACCTGTGGCCCTTTATCGAAGAGGGGATGAAGGGCATCGACGAGCACAAGGCGAGTCTTTCCCTTGACAAAAGGGAGGTTCCAGATCTCTCCGAGTTTGGCGTTGTTTTCATCGTGGTAGTTGCTGGGCCTTCCTGAGTAGAGAATGTAGATTTTCATCACCGTTCCCATGCCTGTCAGCCAGTGGGCTTTGAGCGCGGGAAGGGCAATCAGGGCTGTGCAGGCCTTTGGCTTATCAGGACCGCCTTGAGCATCGAGGATTTTATTCTCCGCAATTCCAGCTTCGATGAGCGAGCTTCTGACAGCCTGAACCACTTCCTTGTGGGTGGGGTTGAGATGCTCGGTGGACACCAGGCCGATGTTGTCTTCAGGATTGACTAGGCTGACCCAGGCATCCTTGGCCGTGTTTTTTTTCGTGAACTTGGTCAAAGTCTGGTCGAGCATAGCCTTCAAGACTTCTCGATTAACGGTGTTGTTGGCATCCATTGCTGCTTTGTCGCGGACAATCGTTACCAGGCTGGGACCGGCTGGCTTTTGCCCGGCTTTAAGCCAGGTCTTTCCCATGACAGACATGCCAAGACTTGCGCCAATTGTTCCTTGAAGGAAATCTCTTCGTGTCAATGCCTTTCCTTTATATGTCATTCAATACCTCCTTTTGGATTGAATCCTACCATAGTTGAGCAATTATTGCTTTAGCCGTCGCTTGGTCAGGGCATTCAAAAATGAACGCAATTGAATTTCCCTGGAGTTTATATCCAAGCCATCCGTCCTCCACGGAAAAGACTTTGACAATTTTCCGAGAGGAACCAGACTTTTGGGCAGCAGGATATTCTGGAAGATAGACTCTGTGGAAGTGGGCGAGTGCCTGGTGGGCATGCTTATAATCGGAGTATCTCACTATGAGGGCCTGGATGCGCTTCTTTCCAGCAGCATCTTTTCTTTCATAGGTAGAGGTGACTCCTTCTGAATTTAGGTCCAAGTCAAGCATGTTTTCTTGGCCGAGATAATAGAGAGAATTCAGCACAAGATGGGTGCGGAAATAGCTTGCTCTTTCCTTGAGCAACACCCAATCCGGCTGCAAGGCGCTTGGAAGGTTTTCGATTAGGTCTGGTCCATGAGGATTGCTGCGACCTTTGATGATGGAGCGGCCGATTGCCAGAACAGCCTCTTTTGATTCCGGCGTTTCCTGGTAAGCCATAATCCTGGCGTAGATATTATCCGACCAGAGGCGAAGCAGTCCCTCGCCGTAGAGCGCTCTGGCCCAGGTATATTTTTCAGGCGCTTCGTTTTTCTGCTGAGATTGAACCAGATCGACAGGCTCACCTCCCCAATCCAGTGAGAGCAGGCCGAAAGCATCGTCGGCTGTCTTCATGAAATAAAGCTCGACGAGAATGGTCTTCTGGGTTCGAGACTCATACTCCCAAGATTCGAGCTGGTCGAAGCGGTAGCCAAGGTAGAGCTCCCCGGCGCCGTCCATATAATCAAAAATATTCTTAGCGTTGATGATTCGGGGCGAATCAGGCCTTGTCCAAGGCCCCACAGTCTTGGGAAGGATAGGTTTGGATTCTGGCATCTTTCCCCCTGATATATTGAGCGTAATGGAGACAAAGAGAATCGCCGGCAAACAAAGCCAAGGAAGGTGAAGCTTTGCCCCTGTGCCCGGCCTATGTGGGAGGGAGAGGTGAGGAGAGAAGCGACTGCTTGAAGAGGGAGCCCGAAGGGATTCTCCCTCCAAATTTGATTGGATGGAAATTTCCTTCAGTTTAGTTTTTTTCGTCTGAGTCGTCCTCTTCTGATTCCAATACAGCTTTTATAATTTTCCTGAATATTTTAACGGATAAAAAAGAAATTTGCGAGAATTTTAAATAGGCGTAATGTGCGGAGGGTAATCTGGGAACTCAATACCTAATTCTTCGATAAATATTTAGGTAATATAAAATGTCAGCGAATTTTATTATGAAGGTAGTACAGGGGGTAATATAGGGACACAACACTAAATTTTTCGCTTAATGAAAATTAATTACTGTGTCCCCTTAATTACGCTTTTTTATTCTTTCAGCCTTGCCGTTCCGGTTCCGGTCTTGATGTAAACCTTCGGGGTTTGTTTGCCTTTTGTGAAGGACTTGAGCAAATATCTGTGATCTCCTTCCATAAACTCTTCTTCTTTATCGAATTTAACCGGAGAGACAATGCGCCCTCTCGCGGCTTGAGCTGTGAACTCAAAATATCCTTGGATGGGGCTACCTTGCATATCGACAACGGCATTATCAGTTCCGGAGGAAACAGTTAGATCAAAGTTATCTCCCTTGGGAAAAGCCACTTCGACATCCCCGGTTCCAGAGCTGAACTCTCCTTCAGACTCGATTGTTAATCCCTTAGCTTCAACGCTCCCAGTTCCGCTGGCGACGTCAAAATTTCCCTTGGAATTTCCAACCCTTACCCTGCCTGTGCCGCTTTTCAGGTCAAAGTCGCCCTCTGCGTTAGTGACATAAACACTCCCTGTTCCAGTGTGAGCCTCAAAGTCACCTTTTGCATTATCAATCTGGATGTCGCCAGTTCCTGTGTTGCCCTCGATTTTTAAGGTCAAGCCGTTGATGGCCAAATCTCCAGTTCCAGAACTTAAATCGATTTCGGTCTTGTCTGGAACAGCCACCGTCCATCTGGAATATCCGCGAGGATTATTGCCGCGAAACTTTTCCTGTAAATTTAGCACCTTCTCTCTTTCTTCAAGCTTCGGTTCGAAGACATCATCTTCATAAGAATAGACAATACGGACATGAATTTGGCCGTCGCCGCTCTTTTCGATTCGGCAATCGCCCAGCGCAAGCTTGATCCTGACTTCTTCTTTTGGACCGAACGTTTTTTGAATTTCTTTGTCAGCACCCTCAACAGCGGCAAAAAGAGTCATGGATAAAATGAAGATAATAAATAAGACTGCGAGAATTGCGATTTTTGTAATTTTCATCCTCCTGACCTCCTTTTTTTGTTTGAGATATTCGTTCCATTTTTTAATCTTTCGGCCTTCAATTTAATATTCCAGGATGAATTTGTCGTCTGGAATTGAAATCTCGTACGCCGCAAAATGTGCGAAATTGTAATTTCGAACAGGCTCTCCGGCACTATGCATCGCAAGCTAATATAGACACGCAAAAAATTGTCATTGCGAGGAGCGGAGCGATGTGGCAATCTCATCAAATTAAGAGATTGCCACGCTCCCTTGGGTCGCTCGCAATGACATTAATTAATGCCTTTGTATTAGTAGTTTGTATTAGTAACAAATTCCCTGAATCAGGCTTCTAAAAATTCCTTGTAGCCTTGGAAATTGAAAAGAAGGTCACGAAATATATGGAGGGAAGCTTAGCGCAGATATTTCTTCCTGTATCTTGAAGGCGTTGTGCCTTCGAACTTTTTAAAGGCGGCGTTGAATACGGATTTTGAGTAAAACCCTGTGCTGAGGAGAATGTCCAGGATTGTGCTTTCTTTTTCCTCCGGATTGGCCAGCTTTCGCTTGGCCTCTTCAATCCTGTATTTATTGATGAAATCATTGTAGCTCAGGCCAAACCGTTCATTGATGATTCGTGAGAGGTGGTTGTAGTGAATTCTGAGCCTTAGCGAAAGCTCCCTCAAGGTCAAATCCGGGTCCAGGAAGAGTCTTTCCTCTTCCATGAGATGAAGGAGCCTGGGCACAATCTCTTCAGCCTTCTCCGGATGAAGAGCTGATGTTCTGTACTTCTCCATCCTTTTTCCGGATTTCTTTTGGTAATGAATAAAAAGCCCGATGCCGCTTATGAATAGAGCGACAAGAAATAAAGCAACATAAAAAACCGGCTTGCTGTAAACAGGAGAGAGAACTTTAAACTCAAAGCTTGCTCCCTCCTCATTCCATAGGCTGTCGTTGTTTACTGCTTTTACCAAAAAGCGATACTTGCCCGGGTCAAGGCGTGGGTAGGTGGCGGCTCGTCTGTCGCCAGCTCCCACATCGACAAAATCAGGGTCGCAGCCTTCAAGCTTATACTTAAAGCGAATCTTGTCAGGAGCCGAAAAATCGAGCGCTGTGAAATGAAACTCGAGCATTCCAACCTTATGGGAAAGAGCAATCGTCTCCTCGCCTCTGACTGGTTTATTATCGGCAAGCACATCTTCGATAACTACCTCTGGAGGCTCTTTTCTTATCGCCATACTCTTCGGGTCGAAGATGGCCACCCCTCTCACCGTAGGGAAGTAGAGCTGGCCTGAGCTTGTTTTCCAGAATGAAGGCTGACCAAATCCGACACACTGCCGACTGGCCATGCCGTCAGCTTCGTCATATGCAGTCGAATGGACAGAGCGAATCTTCTGCTCGGAAAAATCTCTCAGCTCTTTCCGGCTTACCCTGAAGACACCTTTGGAGCTGCTCATCCACAAGTTCTGGTTGTCATCTTCAGCTATGCTGAAAATATAATTATCGAGCAGGCCTTTTTCCGCCGTGAAGGAGGTCATCTTTCCCTTGAGCCAGCGCTTCAAGCCATTCCCGTTTGTCCCTATCCAGAGAACGCCTTCGCTGTCTTCATAGAGAGAGACAACATCAATCCCGGAGCCTTCGTCTTCAGCATCGACTCTCTCGAAAGACTGGCCGGTGAATTTGAAGAGGCCTTCTTTTGTCCCTGCATAAAGGACTCCTTCTCGGCTTTCCAGCAAGACGCGGATATGAAGGTTCTTCAGTCCGGTGAGGCTATCGCTCACCTGCACTCTTCCCTCGCTTAACCTTGCCAGTCCGTTATCTGTTCCGACCCAGAATTTTCCCGTGCTGTCTTGAAGAATGGCCGTGATTGTATTCGAAGGCAGGCCGTCTTTCGTGGTCAACAAGGCCAGTCTTCCGTTTCTCAGAATGTTTATTCCGCCTCCCTCTGTTCCTATCCACAAGCCGTGTCCGCTGTCTTCAAAGAGCACCCTTATCCGCTCGCTGGACAAGCCGCTCTTGCTGCCGATGATTTCGACGACTCTGTTATCTCTCATTTGGCAGAGCCCGCTGTTTCTCATCCCTATCCACAAAGAGCCTTCATGGTCTTGGAGTACGGCATAAACCGTATTCTCGGGAAGACCATTATTTGGGGTGATGATCTTAACTCTGGCATCCTTGAGCTGGACAAGGCCGCCCGAATCTGTTCCAATCCAGAGATTTCCCTCGCGGTCCTGCAGAATGCTATGGATGAAATCATCAGGAAAGCCGTCTTTGGCTGATAATCCTCTCACCGTTCCCTTGCTCATTCGTTTTAGGCCATCGGCCATTGTGCCGATCCACAGCGTTCCTTGTTCGTCCGCGTGTATTGCCGTTATCGGAGTATACGTGGTTCCTGAGATCAAAGTGACTGCTCCTGTCTCTCTCTTTAGAGAAAAGAGGCCCTCCAGCGTTCCTATCAAAATATTTCCCATCCGGTCTGCTGCTAAGGAAATTACCGCCATATTCAATAGCCCGTCATCATAACCGTAGATGCGCGTTACTTTTTGTGAAAGCTGCGCCAGGCCACCTCTCATGGTTCCTATCCACAGGCTACCCCAATCATCAAAGCTTAAGGCTGTGATAAGATTGTCGTACAGTCCGTCTCTCGTTGTATAGATTCGAAAGCCATCCAGTCCTAAACGATTGAGGCCATACTCTGTGCCCACCCAAAGATAATCCTGCCAATCACCGGTTATGGCCCTGACATGATTGTTGGATAGCCCATCCTGAGTGGCGTAGTTTCTCCAAGTTCCATCTATGAGCGAGCATAAGCCGCCGCCGTCAGTTCCTATCCAGAGGACATTATTTCTATCCTCATAGAGGGCGAGGATTCTGTCATTCTTCAAGGCAGGAGTATTCCA
>CAZJXZ010000134.1:5649-7030 GCA_964549955.1 uncultured Eubacteriales bacterium | reverse complement strand
AGGTTGTGTTGAATCCAATCCTGGCTTTGGAGGCAGCGACATCCAGGTTGCAGGCGGCATCGAGATTGGCGGCCTTGACTCCGCCAATCATTCTTATCGGATACCAGTGCTGCTTGAAAGCCCTTGCCTCGTGAGGCTGGAGCCAGCTGTAGTCAGGCTGGTTGTCGGAGAAAGCGCCGACCATGAGCTCGATATAAGGACCGTCAGTCTCAGTCAAAATCTTTTCCCAGGTCTTGCCCTGACTGCCAGTTCCCCATGTCCAGAATTTCTTGCCTGGCACTGTGTGATGGTCAGCAACGTGGACAACTCCTGCCTTCTTTCCGTGGTCATAGCCCGCCAGAAAATCCTCTGCGCAGTTCCAGGCGAAAAAAGAAGTCGGAGAAGGGTGGTTCTTGTACCAGCTCACATCAACTCCCCGCGTATAATCCACACTGTTAAAAACTTCGTGTGAGATGGGCCAGTGCGAGAATTGATTCTTGCCGTGGAAGGTGGCGTATTCTGTACTCGGGGGAAAGATGATTTGATAATTGTCGTTGGCATGGACAGCCACATTGGCCCACCAGAGGAATGAATGGGCAAAAGGAGTTCGATTGAAAATTTTGACCGTGGCCTCAAGATAAGAGCGGTCAGGGAAAAGCGTAAGGCCAACAACCCACTTCATCCGCTGACGGAACTCTATCTCGCCCACCCAGATGGTCTTGCTGCCGTCAGGGTTTTCAGTGAGGGCATAATCGATGTCCATATACCCTGAGGCCCGGTGATGATGGGGAAAATTCCATTCCACGCCTCCGGATATCCAGGCTCCGAGCATTCCGATCAAAGCCGGCTTGACGACATGCTGATGGTAGAAGAAATCGTAATTGTTGGTCTTATCAAGGGCAGAGAAAATCCTGCCTCCTATCTCGGGCAGAACACAAACCTTCAGATATTCGTTCTCAAGATAGAGAGCTCTATAGGTCTTCATCTCCCTGATGTCTGTCAGCCTGTCCAGAAGTGGATAAGGATAGACAGGTCCTTTTGCTCCCTGGTAAGCCCTGCCCGCATAGAAAATCGGGTTTAACTCGGGCTCCCCTATCCTGTAGGTCGGAATGACCAGGGGCTCCTCCCAGACCCTGACAGACTTATCAGCACAAAAAGCAATAGAGACAAGACTGAGAAAAGCCAGCCCTGCCCATAAAAGCTTTGCAAGGAAGCGATTCTTTCCAAGCATGAAAACCTCCTTCAATAGGCATAGAAAGAAATAAATCGGAGGATAGGCCGAAAGGGAAAACAGCAAAAAGTACGGCAGGCTTTAAATAGAACCAGAGCAAAATAGGAATTCATCGAGGTCTAATTTAAGGTATTCATTTTATTTTTTTGGATGAATTTCATCAATAGAAAA
>CAZJXZ010000134.1:0-5549 GCA_964549955.1 uncultured Eubacteriales bacterium | reverse complement strand
TCAAGAAATCATTCAAGGTAGAAGCCGGAGGACAGCTTATTCTGGAATCAGACCTGGGGTCGGTTGAGGTTCGAGCTGGCGGAGATAGCGTTCTCGAAGCTGAAGTCATACGGAAGGTTCATACCTCGATCTCCAGAAAAGCAAAGAGGGTAATGGAAGATTTTAAGCTCGACTTCCGCCAGGAAGGAAACACCGTCTATATCAGCGGAGAGTACGAAAGGGATGACTTCATAAGATTCTGGGATGAACTTTTCGGAAAAGGCCTTCACGTCAGATACCTTATTTCTGTCCCGACAAAATTCAATCTCGATTTAAAGACAGGTGGCGGGAGCATCTCAGTTGAAGACATCGAAGGTCAAATCCAGAGCAGAACTTCGGGAGGGAGTTTGCGTTTTGACAGAATTAAGGGCCCGGTCTTGGGAAGAACTTCAGGAGGAAGCATAAAACTCTTGAGCTGTGTTGGCAAAGCCGAGCTGAGGACTTCTGGCGGAAGCATAACAATCGGCGAGGTGGAAGGTGATGTTGTCGCCCACACCTCAGGCGGGAGCATAAGAATCGGCAGGGCAAAAGGCGAAGTTGACGCCTATACTTCAGGCGGAGGCATCAGAGCAGAAGAGGTGGCGGGTGCCATCAAAGCCAGGACTTCGGGAGGAAGCATCACCGCCTCCATCTCCGGCCAGCCTTCATCTGCCAGCCGGCTGACCACCTCTGGGGGAAGCGTTACTGTTTATCTCGCAGAAGATATTAAGGCGGACGTGGATGCCCATACCAGCGGAGGCGGTGTCCATACCGATTTCCCAGTAACTGTTCAGGGAGAGGTGAGCAGAACGTCGTTGAGGGCAAAGATAAACGGCGGAGGACCAGAACTATATCTGAGAACTTCTGGAGGAAGCATCCATATCAGAAAGATGCAATAATTCAAGAACTCCAGGATAATTTTCTTCCCCTTTTCCGAAAAACCAGAAATCCAATTTTCAATTTTTTCCATCTTCATCGACTAAATAATTGAATACGCTGGCTGGAGAGGATCCTCACCTTCCCCTTTCTTTCCAAACCTTGGCACCTCACAGCCGGCGTTCTTTTATTTCCTGCCGAAGATTTTTACAATGAATTAAGGCGAAGAGAGCCAGATAGCTTGGACTCTAATCCTCTGCAAATAATAGAGTTGGGTATATAGAAAGGCTATTTAAAGGAAAACTAAAAGCATCAGCAAAGAGCTTAAAAGAGCGATTGATGGCTGATTACAGCATCTCCAGAAATTCTTTCCAGGGTGTGGCGACCATTGTCTCGGTCTTGGCATGGCCGTAGGCGCGGATGATCATCGATGCCCTCTCGACCTGTTTCAGGTCATCTGCTTCGACGATGTCAACGACGTCGAAACGGCCAGCGGTGGCAAAACTCGCCTTCCAGACAACCCCAGGACATTCATTCTTGATTCTTGATGATACCTCAGCAGCCAGTTTCTTGAATTCCTTGGGCTCTCTGAATGCCTCAGGCGAAATCTGGCTGAGAATGATGTAGGTTGCCATCTCACACCTCCTTTTTTGGTTGATTAATTTATTAAGAGGGAAAGATTTTCCCTTCATTTTTCCCGGCATCACCTTGCCTATAAACAGCAAAATCAGTTATTAAGCGTCAAGTAAATCCCTCTATCATGAAGAGCTTCTTTTCAGCCACAATTCCGTGAACAACAATATCTATGAATTACTGATTTTTATTGACATTCCACAAAAGAAGAGTCGAGGCTCCAAATAAAATAATTCCGGCAATATTCAAGCCAGCAGACCATAGAGCTCCACTTATGGCCGGAGGCAATAAGAGAGACACCAGCCAGAAATAGATAACAATTGGTGCCGGGCTTAGAAGCGCCAGCCAGCGGGGATAGAGTGTCCTACGAAGGACAATAAGCATAAAAAACCACAGAAAGGCAACAAGAAATATTGCGGAAATTATCCAGAAAAGGGGAATAAAGTAATCTTTAAACTTGTCAATCATGCCGTTTAAAGGCACCAGAGCTTCACCCAGAACAGCATCTCTTGCCTGAAGTCCGCTGTTAAAATAGGCAAAGGCACCATGCCAGACTGCGGCGCAGATATAGCCGTATCCTGTGAGTAAAAGAGGAGGCAAAGAAAGCCATCTTCCTGCGGGCTTTATGGCCTGATAGATATGCCACAAGGCCAAAACGGCAAGAGGAAAGGAGAGAATTCCCAGATAATGTCCGATCAAGAGCCGCGACTGCGGCTTGGCCTGAAGGAAGAGATAGAGATTCAATTTTAGCGGGCTGATCGGAGCATGGGAAAGTGCGATGTCGCTCGCGGCGGCGGATAAAGAGCTTATAGCTCCAAGAAGGCCAGTTATTCTTAGGAAGAGTTGTTTATTATTTTCCAAGATTCACCCCCAAGGAAGGAATTTCCTAAAAAAAATTTGCTTTTCCTCTTTAATCGCTTTTTTAGCTTCTATTTAAAAATCTTTCTATTGAGAATTATTTTATGCTCATTATTCCCTCTATTTATTTAGCAAAAGAATAACAAATTAAGAACTAAAAACTCGGATTGAATACAGACATATCCGGCTTCTCTCTCCAAATAGAAAATTAGTGAATATTATTCTTTATCATCCACTTATTGTCTCTATATTCTTGAACTTCAAAGCTGTATCTTTTGGCAAATTGATATCCCTCCTCTGCAGCAATGGCATAGGCTTTGCCACTCTTAAAAAAGAGGCCATCCGGAGGAATATTCGCTTTGAAATTGCCGATGTATGTTCCTTCTTCATCGAATAAATCAAAAAGTGTGTATTCGTTCTCTATGAATTCCACCACCACAGCCAGCCAACCATTCTCCATCAAGGCAAAACTATGATAAGCAGGCTTGTATTTGGGATACTGGATGAATCGAATGGCTTCCTTCTTGAAATCCTCTGCCCTTCCCCGCATAAAATTCTCAGCTATGTTTGAAACAAAGTATTCTTTATCTTTTTCTCCAACCTCGATCGGGTCGTATTTCCTCGTGATCGTTTTGGTCTTTATTCCTTCCGGAGAATAAATATCGACTGTATAATTTTCTGGATAGCCGAAATAAATATAATCGTTATCTGCAATAGTATGCATGGCCCGCGGCTGAAATGCGCCGTTACTAATAATACCAGCCGTAAATTTCGCCATGGAAGTCATATCTCTTCCTTCCGGTGGTTTTGGGCTAAATATCGTTGAGTGGAATTCTGCAACAGGATTGAATTTTTCATCAAACAAGCCGTCAACGATTCTCCATCCCGCTGTGATATCATCACCCAAACGCTTGGAACAGCTGGCGACAAAATATTCTCTGGAATTTATGTAGAGATTCTCAAAGACATCTGGAATAGGTATCTGTCTTAAATACTTTCCCTCAGTATCAAAAAAAGAAATTCTTCTGTTGGCAAGATCTGTTACATAGAAATGGCCATCTTTATCAAATCTCGCTATGGTTAAATTTTGAAACTCGCCCGGCCCCTGTCCTTGTCTGCCGATGGTGAGCAGATATTTGCCTTCAGTGTCATATTTTTGAATTCTTCTTCTGTCCCAGTCTGTAACATAGAAATTCCCCTCTTTGTCCGTATTGAAGATTATAAAGCTGCCAAACATATAATTTTCATCTCCCTCAGCCTTTCCGATAGAGAGTTCTTCTTTAAAGACAATTCGCATCTTCGATTTGGGCGTCTTTGGATTAGAAACGACAACAACCTGCTCAGGTTTTTGAATTATGCTCTTCTCTTCAGCAAGAGCCTCTTCAGAGATGTAGTTTGATGCTAAAAAAATAACGAATATAGAAACTAAGAAAGAATAAATCTTATTAGCCATTTTTTCCTCCTCCATAAAAGATTTTATCATTCCTCTTTCTTACGATGCGCCGATTTTCTCAACAATCTTTTTATAAAAAGAGAATTAGAGCCTTTGGCTTCCTTCATATTTAATCCTTCAATATTTCCAGGTGACTTTATATCGCTTGACTACCTGATATCCTTCTTCATCTTCTTCTGCCGAATAAAGCTTACCCTTTTTCAATACAAAAGGACGAGCTTTTAAAGGGACTTTTGCAATGTATTTGCCTTCCGAATCAAAGATATCATAGTAATACTCTCCTCGCCTTTCAACTCGTTCATTGGTCAAGACAAAGACTTTGCCCTCATCATCAGCCATCAGCCACTGGTAAGCCGGGTGGTATTTGGGTATAGAAAATTTTATTGTCGGCGGCATCTTTTCAACCTGATTTATATCTTCTTTGGTGATTTCCACGGGGTCATAATCCTTTATTATCTTTCTTATCAATTTACCTTCTTTGTCAAAGATTTTTATTTCATATTTTTCAGGATAGCCGCAAACAATCTGATCGTCTTTGTAAACATCCCACCTCAAGACAGCCATAAAAGGATTAAAACTTCTGGTATTGGGTAAGGGGGAAGAGCCTATTGAGTAAAGGTAATTCAAATCAGAATCAAATTTTTTAAGTTCATACCTGGGATTCTTTTCCTCCTTTACTGCGACAATCCCAATAATATTGCCCTTGGAATCAATCCGGGTTGTCATTAAATCCATTTCTGCTGTTGAGATATTTTTTATAAATTCTCCCTCTAAAGTAAAAAATGCTAAACGGCGATTTCCTGAATCCGGCACGACTATTTCATTTTGACTTGTAATGGACACAGAACGAGGCCGCCCAATCTCTCCTGGTCCTTGTCCTTTCTTTCCAATTGTCCTGATATAATTTCCATTCCTGTCAAATACTTTTATATGCGATTCCTTTGGGTCTACAATATAGATTCTTTCCTGTTCATCAACGGCTATATGTCTAATCTCCGAGAAAATGTACTCCTCTTTGCCTTCTCGCTCTCCGATGGATAATTCTTCTTCCAGGCTAAAAATATCCTCTCCATACATCGGCTCTTTCGGATTCTTAATGACCTTAACTCCGTCTTTTTCATCAACCGACCCTTTCCATTCGATCTTTTGTCTTACAATTGCTGCGGAAACAATAAGGGAGAAAAGAAAAAAAATGATAAATATAAGCTTATTCTCCTCTATCACCGGTCCCTGCCTGAATATGTGTAATTCTATTATACTCTAAACTAAAGAAATTCAATTAAAAAATTTGGCATAACGATGATTTGTGCTGAAGCTTCGCTCTTATTGAAAGGAAAAAAAACTAAATAGCCTGCTGAAAAAATGAAATAAGATGGCGCGCCTGACTGGAGTCGAACCAGCGACCTACGGATCCGGAGTCCGCCGCTCTATCCCCTGAGCTACAGGCGCGCTTTGCTGAATTATAATACTTAATCGAAGACTATTTGTAAAATTAGGGAAGAAATTTGTAACTCAGGTTAAAAAATCTTTTTCCTGCTTCGCTTTTTTCCTTGCTACACACTGATAAATCTAGCAAATTTTTTGGCCTTCTTTTCCATCATTTCTATTCTTTCGCTATTGCCATTCATCTATTTTATGTCTAAAGTACCGCGAATGACCCTTGGATAAGGCTCTTGTTGAACGAAATATAAATTATTTTCATGGTCAATCG
>CAZJXZ010000133.1:5555-7033 GCA_964549955.1 uncultured Eubacteriales bacterium | reverse complement strand
TTAATCTTTTGCTTATTCATCGGAGTTAGCTCCTCGATTCTTGCCCAGGAGCAGACAGGCTCAATCAGAGGCATAATCAAAGACAGCGAGGGCAATCCTCTCCCTGGAGTCACGGTCACAGCTTCCTCTCCTGCTCTGATGGGAGCAAAGTCTTACGTGACCACTGAAACAGGCTCCTTCAGATTTCCAGCGCTTCCTCCCGGCTATTACACTTTGACAGCTGAGTTGGCGGGTTTCAAGACCGTTAAAAGAGAGAATGTCGTGGTCAGAGTCGGGATGGTCGTTGATCTCGATATCCCGATGGAGATAGCTGCCATCGAGGAAGAGGTCACAGTGACTGCTGCCTCGCCGACGGTTGACGTGGAGTCGACGAAGATCGCCGTGATCATGGACAAAGAGCTCCTGAAAAACCTCCCCTTAGCCAGAGACCTGTACGACATCATGACGGCTGCACCAGGAGCTGTCTCGGAAGGAGCAACTTACCGGAGGACATATGCCATCCATGGGGCAACAGTGCGCAGCAACACCACTGCCTTTGACGGGGTGAACATGAACGACCCTGTGGTTATGTATACCTTGACCAACATCAACTTCGATGTCATGGACGAGGTGGAATCGATCACAGCAGCGCATCCGGCTTCTGTGGGCTATACGGACGGCGCCTATGTCAACATCGTCACCAAATCAGGCGGAAACAAGTTCTCCGGAGGCGCGACAGCCTATTACACCACCGAAGGCCTGGCCCAGCATCTTTGGACCGACGAACAGGTCCAGGCACTCGGCGTGGCCAAGCCTGAAGTCTCAAAAAGCTGGATTGATGGCTCATTGACCTTTGGCGGGCCGGTCATGGCTGACAAGCTCTGGTTCTTCTCAAATGGCCGTTACATCAATATGGAGCGGAAAACAAACTTTATCGGCCCCTGGACGGATTTTCTGGGCCGGACCCACAACCCTTATAACTGGACGCATGAGGAGATGATGGGCTTTATCAAGCTCACCTCTCAAATGACATCCAAAATCAAATTGATGGGCATGTTCAACGTCGTCGATATCTACCGCCCAATGTACGAGGAGCCTGGCTCGAGAACAAATTTTATCGCCACTCGTGTCTGGGACCACGAACGGGGCTACACAGGGAACGGATACCTGAGCTACATCCTCGACCAGAACACCTTTATCGACTTGAGGGTCGGATATGTCCACCGCTGGTTCCCTATTCCGATGCAGCCGGAAGCTCAGAACCTTCCTTGGATCGACAACGCAGGTGACCTTTACGGCGGGCTGACCACGGCCCGGTTTAACGAGACCTATCTGCGGAAAAGGATGCAGTTTGGCGCCTACTTTACAAGGTTCCAGGATAACCTCCTCGGTGGAAACCACGACTTTAAGGGTGGTGTGGAATACGAGAACACCTACGGCGACTGGGATTGGATGCGCAAGGACAACATGCTCTGGTATGTGGACACCCGTTATCCGCC
>CAZJXZ010000133.1:0-5455 GCA_964549955.1 uncultured Eubacteriales bacterium | reverse complement strand
GCCAATTTTCCTCAAGGCCTTAACCCCTACGGGGATGCGACTTCCGAAGAATGGAAGGACATCATTGTCTGGAACGAGTTCTCCCCGCGCTTTGGCCTGACCTACGACGTTTTCGGCGACGGGAGGACAGCCCTTAAGCTTTCGTTCAACCGCTACACGGAATACCTGATGCTTCAGTATTTCTCCACTCTTCATCCGTTCTACCCTCGGTCTTTCGGCTTTAACTGGACTGACACCAACAATGATAACTATCCCAATATCGGCGACACCTTCGTCGTCCGGCCAACGGATTACAGGGTCATGGACCCAGAATTCTCCAAAAAAAAGCTCGCCCCTGGAACCAAATCGCCTGTGATGGATGAATTCACAGCCGGCATCTGGCACGAGCTCTTCAAGAACTTCTCCCTTGGTTTTAATTTCATTTACAAAGAAAAGAAGAATATCCTTGAAGACGTGCTCTATGCGCCTGACACGGATGAATACTGGTATCACATCGACCAAGCAGCTGCGCAAAAATACTGGGTTCCCTTCACAACTACAATTCCTGGAACAGATAATTATCCTGCCGAGACTGTTACATTTTACGTCAGGAAAAATTACCCGGCCGCGCCAGAGATTTTCTACCGACTTAACAACGTTCCCGAGCTGACCAGGAAATACTGGGCATTCGAATTGATCTTCAACAAACGCATGTCCGACGGATGGCAGTTTGGCGGCTCTGTTGTTTACTGCAAGGCCTACGGCAACATCGGCTCCTGGTATGACCAGAGCTGGGGCTGGTCGGGCGCAGGCGACAACCCTAACCAGTTTGTCAACGCCTACGGAAGAACCAATACAGACAGACCTCTCCAGATCAAACTCTACGGGACTGTCCAGATGCCTTACCGCATCTTCCTCAGCGGTTTCTACCAGTACCAGGACGGCAGCCCGTGGGAAAGATACGTTTCGATCAGGCCTCCAACAGCCTGGTGCACGGCCAACAACGCTTACAGAGACTTCTACGGTGTCCCCATAGAAAAGTCCGGTGCAAGGAGAGGGAGAGCCTGGAATGAGCTTGGCATAAGGCTCGAGAAGGAGTTCGCTCTGGGCAATTTCGGGCGGCTTGGCGCTTACATCGATGTAGATAACCTCTTAGGCTGGTCAGGAGTCGGCGTAGGGTTGGACGATGTCTACAGATGGGAACCAGTGGCTGAGGGAGCCAATCAGACCGGAACAAAGACTCTGGAAACAAGCTACAAAGTTCTCAGCTCTGTCAGTGGCACAAGAGAGGCCAAGGTCAGCTTGAGGTTCAGCTTCTAACCGAGGCTCAAAGCTCACGGAGTAACAAAAAAGGGGCGGTTACAGCAGGAACCGCCCCTTTTTTTATCCTCAACTATTTTATTTCTTCATCTTCTCGATCATTTCGATAATTTTTTTCACCTGAGGAACCTCCGCGCTTTCAGGGGCCATCTGGATGAACTTGTTGAAGTATTCGAGGGACTTGACAAAATCGGCCTTGTTCAGATACACATAGCCGAGCTTGAGATAGGGCTTTGGCCATTCCTTCTTGATTTTTATGGCCAGCTCAAAATACTTGATAGCCTCGTCTATTTTCTGATGGGAGAAAAATACTTCGGCCACATTGTAGGCCGCCACTTCGTCCTCTGGTGAAACCTCAAGAGCCTGGCTGAAATATCTCTGGGCTGTGTCAAAATCCTCTTTTTTGATATAGATTTCACCGAGGCCTGAGAGGGCCCGCATCGTCGTGGCCGGATCTCTCTTATAATCCCCGAGTGTCGCCAATGTTTTATCCAGGACAAGCTTGAACTCTTGCTCGGCTTTATTCAAATCCCCCTTCTTGAGGTAACAGGAACCGATGTTCAGGTGAGCCTGGTAGATCTCAGGATATTTCTCCAAGAACTCTTCGAACACTTTCAGCGCCTCATCATACTGGCCTTCAATGATGAGCTGGTTTCCCCTGTCAAATATCTTGAAAGATTCCTCATCCGAAGTGAGGGCGGCAAAACCTGTCAGCTTCTTCAGAGTGAAGGTGATAGGGGGATTGGCGGTGAGCTGGCGGACGTCCAGGTCGACCGATGAGCTTGTGTATCCCTTTTTGGATGCGGTAATCCGCCACATCCCAGTTCCCATCCCTGCCACAGCAAAATGCCCTTTTTTATCGGATTTTCCTTCGAGTTGTGTCTTATGCTGGCGACTGACGACGACGATCAGCGCTCCCTCAACCGGCTCGCCTTTTTCATCCACAACTTCACCGTGTATCCGGCCTCTGCCCAAATGTTCTTGGGCATAAGAGAGGGACATTTTATCCATAAAAATAAAAGAACACGTCAAAATAAGAATTGTATATAAGAGAAAATGCAAACATTTGGATTTATCTCCAGGCAAAGGATTCATGAAAGCCTCCTTTTTATATGTCTTTTTGTCGCTCTCTCATCAGTCTTGGAAGTATATTTTACTTTAAATGAGAGAATCTGGGGAGGGAGATTTCATACTCAAATTTACATTTTAAGGGCCAGGAGTTTTTCGATCAACTGTTCGCCGCTTTTGTTTTCGAGACGGATGTAAACAGAGTAGCGTCCTTTCTGGAGCCAGGTAAGCACCGGAACAGTCACTTCCCAGACGCCTTCTCTGTTTTTCTCAAAGTCCTCAGGCCTGAAATCGAGTTCGTACCCCTTTGTGTATTCCCAGACCGACTTCTCTGAAGCATCCCTGACCTGGATTTGAAGCTCCAATTTCGCTTGGAGTCGGCCTTGGCTATCTATAAAAATAACTTTTTTGTGAGGGAGAGTGATCAGCACCGCCAGGTTGCTGCCCAAGTTTTTATTTTTTTCCTTGACGAGCTCCCAGCTAAAGTCGAAGATGCTTCTTTTCAAGCGGAGCCTGGCTTTTTCCAGCTCCTCCTTGTGCAACTCATGAATGAACAGGAGGTCCGGCTCCAAAGACGTGTGCAAGCCGCTGGGGATGACCTCATCAAGGTCGGTTGTCAATGTGTAATCGCCCGTGCCCTGGGAATCAACAAATATCAGCCTTATCATATGGGGTTGCTGGAGCGAAGAAAACAGATTGTAATAAACCCAGACTTCTGTCGCTTTCTCGCCAGTCTGCACCCTCTGCCCTCCGGTCAGCTCTCTCGGGTCCTCATAGGCATCGATGGGCCGCTGTCCCATTGGGTGTGTCTGGCGCTCGTTAGGAGGGCCGAAGAGGACGTATATCCTGCCCCTGTCCTGGAGCCATCCTGACCGGGGCCCGCGGAAGAGCCGGTTGGCTTCATCTATTCTCTGGAAATAGACTTCTTTGTATTCATTAGTTTCTGTTTCTGGGGTCGGGTCGCGGCGCTCCCAGAAATCTTCGATAAAATCTTTGCGGGCTGAAGGAGGAAGCTCGAGGAATATCTTGGATTCTTCCTTAGTGATGATGTACCTCACATGGCTGAAAAAATCTTCACTCTCGGGGTCGAGCGATTTACTCCCCCTGGTCGTGGCGCAGGAAAAAGAGAAGGCAATGATGAGAGTTGAAGCTAAATAAGGATAAATGTGTTTATTCATTCTCATTCCTTTTTTATGATTTAAAAGCAATCCCACTGGCAATCATCATTTCCCTAGAATTTAATCCCAAGAACCTGACTTTTGCCCGGTCGATGAATCTCTCCTCATTGTCAATAATTTTCGCTTGCTTATAGCCTGTAAAAAATTTACCACACTAAGAATTTGCAGTCAATCACCAGAAGGTATTTGAAGGCATCTTCTGCGGTAGAGAACTTTGTTTTGGGTCTTTCTAATGATACAACTCATCTCGGCCCGCTTATTTTATGATAAAATTAATTTTACCCTTGCCTTCCTTTTTCCCAACCTTTTCCTTGACTGTGATCTCCAAAGTATATTCTCCAGGCTCCAATATTTTATCCGCGAAGAGCAAGTCTAAAGGAAGGCTGACAACAGGAGCAGGAACCTTATCAAGAATTTGCGGCTGGAATTTCACCACCTCTTGTTCACCTCTCCTGTAGACATAATTGATTTCAAAACTAAATTTACCGTCCTCTAACGGAGTTCCGCCCAGGATAAAATAAAAAATATCGAGCTTTTCTGACGAGCTGAACTCATGGTCAAAGAGGGGCTCGATCTCCAGAATGGAATAATGGAAAAGGTTTTTGTAAAGGCTGATCACAGAATCCGGCGAAGCCATCCTCTTCATGCTCTTGAGGAAAAGCAGAGGGGTGAGCTCCAGATTCTTCTCGAGGTCAGAAGGAATGGGCAGATAAAATTCCTGGAAAATCAGGCCAATTTTTGCCAGGTCCATGCTGGCTGCGGCTGCAGAAAGAAGGTAATGGCCTGGGGGAAAGAGAGTGCCGAAAGAATAGACATTCTCTTCATCGGGGTTGTAATTTTCGGAGACAACCTGGTCTCCATAGGGAAGATAGATTTCTTTGTGGATTTTATTGACTTGGCCATCTTTCGCCAAAGAATATATCCTGAAGAAAAAATCGATGTTGCAGGATAAAACCTTCTGCTCTTCTCCGACTTTTTTCTCTTCTTCCTTTTTGGCTTTTTCTTTTTTTTCTTCGACAGTTGCAGCCTCATAGCCGAGAGCGCTGTTTTTTATCTTCAGAAAAAAACAGGTGAAATAATCATTCTGGTAAGGAAAATAAAGAGTCTTAAAATAAGAGAGCGGAATATCCATCTGGGCTTGACGCTGGGCAAGGTTTGCCTCGATAATTTTTGCCACTTCTCTGGGGATTTTGACCGGCTTTTCTTTAGGCTCCTGGCCGTAACCCAAGACGCTCAATGAGAACAAAGTCAGGAGAAAGACAATAAAAGTCTTTTTTGGTAAGCTCATCATTCCTCCTCTCGAAAACATTAAACTTGCGAGAGCTAAAGATTATATCTTAAGAAGGATAAGCTTTTCTATTTTTAGCCGCGACCAGCTTCAAAAGATATATTTATCTCGAATCAAATTGTGAACTCCATCGCTTTCTTTGCTTCTTCCTCACCAGTCCTGTTCTTGAGGATTGCCTGAAGGAAATTTTTTCCCTGGCGAAGCCTGTCCACATCTTTTTCCAAGACCAAGGGAACTTCGATCTTGTACATCATGTTCTTTTTCTCCTGAAGCCCTTCCTCGCTCATTTCAATTTCAAAGGTATCCTCATGCTGCCAGATGAGGTCATTATTAAAATCCTTCAGCTCAAGGTAAAGGTCAAGAGTAGTCTTCAATTTCTTTTCCTCAGACCTAAACCAGATGACACTGTAAGGGACCTCGATGATGACCATCCCTTCAAACCTATTCGTCTCGATTACTCTCTTTTCCACCGTCCAGTTAAAATCAAAAAATCCCTTTTCTCTCTCGAAGGTTCGCTGAGATCTGGCCTGGGCCAAGTTGAGCTCATGCAAGTATATCAAGTTGAGCTCACGGATTTGGGACAAATCGTAAGTGACCAGCGTATAAATCCCCGTATTATCTC
>CAZJXZ010000132.1:0-7072 GCA_964549955.1 uncultured Eubacteriales bacterium | reverse complement strand
TATCCTGATTCCATGCGGGCTTATAACAATTCGGGAATAATTCTTAGAACTCTCGGCCGGTATGATGAGGCAGTGGCGATGTTCGAAAAGGCTGCAGAGGTCGCTCCTCGAAACAGCATTCCTTTGAGTAATCTCTGGTGGACTCAACTCTTTTACAGGAAGGAGCCGCGCCTTGCAGAGGCAGCAGCAAGAAAGTTAGTGAAACTTGGCCCCGAGATTGCTCTCTACAATAATTATCTCGGCTATAGTCTGGCAGCTCAAGCTAAATTCGATGAAGCCATAGAAGTTCATAGAAAAACAGTCTCCCTTGAACCCGAGCATCCATACGGGCTTCCTAATCTGGCTCATCTGCTGTATGCCTCCGGCAAGGCTTCTGAGGCTGTCCCTTTCTATCGCAAATGCCGAGAACTGGCGAAGCAGGGGCGGATGACAGGGACTTATGTCAAGTCCAACTTCGATTTGTCTCTGGCATTGGCAGAGAGCGGAGACCTGGAGGCTGCAAAGCAAGTCGCAGCCGAAGGCCGGGAGGCTCTCCTCAAAGAATCAGAAGGGACTTCTTTAGATGCCCATAATTTGCTCTTGCTAGGCCAGTTCGAGGCTGTTGTAGGCAGGGTCAATGAGGCCAAGCAATATTTAGACAAAGCTCTTAAGCAGGGAATCAAAGATCAAGAGACGAGCATACTTCTGGCTGAACTTTATGCTCTCACAGGCGAGAGCGAGCTCGCCATCGAAACATTGAAGAAAACGCTCGAGTCCGGCTACCAAGACCCATTCTTCCCTCTGATCCTTCCTGCTTTCCAATCGGTCAGAAATGACCCTCGGTTTAGAACTCTGTTCAGATTCGACAAAGAACGGATAACCCGAAAATAAGATTATTCATTCCAGAAATTTCCGAGAATATTTGCAGGAGGAAGAATGCGAAAATCTTTGATTTATGGAGTTATGTTCTTCATTGTCATCGTCGTCTCCTCTTTATTGGCAAAAAAACCGAACATGAATGAATTCCTATCCATAACAAAAAACGCCCTTCTCGATAAAATCAAAGGAGGCTGGGCCGGTCAGGCCATCGGTTGCACGTTTGGAGGTCCGACCGAATTTAAGTTCCAAGGAACATTCATCCCTGATTATCAGCCAATCTCTTGGACTAAAGATTCGCTCAAATGGTTTTTTGAGAATGCACCAGGCCTCTATGACGATATCTACATGGACCTGACTTTTGTCGATGTCTTTGAGAGGCAAGGCCTGGATGCGCCGGCGAAATCTTTTGCCGAGGCATTTGCCAAAGCAGGCTACAGCCTCTGGCATGCCAACCAGGCTGCCCGCTACAACATCCTGAGCGGAATAGCTCCTCCTCAATCAGGGTACTGGCTGCGCAACCCCCACGCTGACGACATCGACTTCCAGATCGAAGCGGATTTTGCCGGATTGATGAGCCCGGGCATGGTCAATGCCGCAGCAGAAATCTGCGGCAAGATCGGCCACATCATGAACTATGGCGATGGATATTACGGAGGAGTCTTTGTGGCGGCGATGTATTCCCTGGCCTTTTTCGGAAGCGATATCCATCAAATCGTCGAAGAGGCGCTGAAGGTCATTCCTGAGCAAAGCCTCTATGCCCAGACCATCCAAGATGTGATTCAGGCGCATAAAGATAATCCAAACGATTGGAAAGAAGCCTGGTTTAGGATCCAGAAGAAGTGGTCAGAAGATGTCGGCTGCCCTGAAGGGGTTTTCAGCCCGTTCAACATCGAAGCCAAGGTCAACTCAGCCTGGGTGGTACTGGGCTTGCTCTATGGAGATGGGGATTTCGGCAAGACTATTTCCATTAGTGCCCGAGCAGGCGATGACTCTGACTGCAATCCAGCCACAGCCGGAGGCATTCTGGGCACGATGCTCGGATACAGTAAAATCCCTGATCTCTGGCGCCAGGGATTGTCAGAGGTCGAAAATCTGGATTTTAAATATACGACGATTTCCCTGACTGAAGCCTATGACCTTTCCTTCAAGCATGCTATGGAGATGGTCAAGAGAAAAGGTGGAAAGGTCGAAGGAGATAAGGTTGAAATTCGCAGCCAGGAGCCGAGACCGGTGCCGCTCGAAGTTGGCTTTGAAGGGCATTATCCCAAAGAGAGGCGCATTCTAAATATAAAAATGAATAAGAAAACAAAAGAAGGAGGCTTCGCTTTCGAAGGGATAGGATTTGCCGTGAACGGCGCGGCCGTAAAGACGAGCTCCGAAGCTGAGGACTCTGTTCTCGAGGTCGAGATGGAGATTGACGGCAAGTCTGTGGAGAGGTCGAAGCTTCCGACGAGCCAGCTCATCAGAAAACCCACTCCATTCTGGAGGTATCAGCTCAAACCGGGGCGACATCTTATTCGCTGGAAGCTTTTGACTCCAACAGCTCACGCAGAGCTTCATCTGACTGACGTCGTCATTTATGGTGAAAGGCCGAAGTTGAAGATGAAAAGCGCTTTCCCCACTCTTCCAGGCTTTTGACAGATAGGATGGGCAAAAGCTGCCCGTCCTCGAGATAACCAGCCTGAGCCATAACCGGGATTTTCACCGCAGAAAAAAATGATTTCATGAAAAATGGAATTTGAGCTTTCAATTGTCGATTGTGCTATAATAGGCGAAAAATTTTTAAGGAGTCGGCCATGGAAAAATCATTGACGCTTGAAGGAAGAGGCCGGCTGCGGTTCTGGAGCTTTGTCGCAGGAGCTGGAATGGTCGTCGCTTCAATATTGACCATCCAGCACTTCTTCAACGCCAATTTCCCTGAAACCATTTTCAAGGGCTCTTTTTGCGACATCAGTCCCTTTTTCAACTGCGACAGCTCTGCCTATTCTTCGATTGCGCATTTCAAAGGAGTTCCCTTGGGTTATTTCGGCTTGATTTTGGGAGCGCTGGTCATTCTGGGCGCGCTTTTCCCGTCCGCAGCTTTCGAGAGGACCAATAAATCTCTCTCCCTTCTCAACGCTCTTGGAGTTGTCGCCCTCATTGTTTATTCTGTTCACTTCCTGAAGAGCCTCTGCCTGCTCTGCGCCGGCTATTATCTGTTTTCTCTTCTGAGCTTCTTTCTGTTCTGGATATTCGGCTTAGCCGGCGAAAAGCGCGGAGTGCTTGCGGCAGCGCGGGCTTGGCTGGCTCCTTCGCTCAAATATTTAATCATCTTTGCCGTCGTTACTGCCAGCGGAGCCTACGGCTTTCATCTCTTCTATGTAGCTAAACAGGACGCGCAGACGGGCGGAGTGGCTGCCCATGTGGTTAAAGAATATTACAGCCTGGCTGAAGTCAAGAATCCAAGCCTGATTTCACCTTTCTGGGCAGCCAAGGCCACCGAGCGCTTTGAGGACGCTCCCATCCGGGTGGTTGTCTATGCCGATTTTCTCTGCCCTGACTGCTGGTATCTCAACGAGCAGCTGAAGAAGCTGAAAAAGGAATATCAGGGAAAGATGAACATCGCCTTTCAGTTTTTCCCGCTCGAGGCCAAGTGCAACACTGTGGTTGAAAAAAATCTTCATCTTGGTGCCTGCGATCTTTCTTTGTTTGCCGCTTACGACCCGGCCAAGTTCATCCAGATTCATGACGAAATCTTCGCCAATTTTGCCGAGGCCAAGAGCCCTGAATGGCGCCTGGAGCTTGCGAAAAAGTACAGGGTCGAAGCAGCGCTCGCCGACCAGAAGACGAAGAACCTGGTCCGGCGGATTATCAATACCGGGGCTGAGTACGAAAAGACATCAGAGAAATTCTCACACGGCATCCGCTCCACGCCGACGATGATTATCAATAACAGGATGGTCATCGGCACTCTGCCCTATGCCCATCTCAAGGCTATTTTCGAGTCGCTTCTCGTAGCGGAAGAAAAAGCCGGCGAGCGCAAGTTCATGGAAGACTGGGTCGATTATCGGCCGCGCTATAAGAGGCCCAAGAAATAATCCTGTTGTTGAAGCTCAGCAGTTGCCTTTTAATACGAAGGCATTAATAAAAGTGTCATCGCGAGGAGCGGAGCGACGTGGCGATCTCATTTAATCTTATGAGATTGCCACGGCGCTGCGCGCCTCGCAACGACTTCGTCGGATGGCCACGCTCCCTTCGGTCGCTCGCCATGATATTTTAACAAAATTTAATGCGTTTATATTAGTTCATAAATGCCTGGCAAACGACTTAATGTCCTTTGTATTAGCTTACTTTTTTGATTTGACCTCAGTTTTTTCCTATGGTAGTCATTAAAGGACAAAAAAAACTTGATTAATGCCTTTATGTTGGATAAAAGCTAAACGAGGGCTTCGATGAAAAAATGGCTATTGGCAAAAAAAAGCATGGATGACATTGCTCGAGAAGCCGCCGACGAGGCACACGGGCTGAGAAGAGTCCTCGGCCCCTGGCATCTCATCTTTCTCGGCATGGGGGCGATTGTCGGGGCAGGGATCTTTGTCATCACCGGACATGCCGCAGCTCAGTATGCAGGCCCGGCGGTGACATTATCCTTTGTCCTCGCCGCTTTGACCTGTTCTTTTGCCGGGCTGTGTTATGCGGAATTTGCCTCGCTCATCCCCATTGCTGGAAGCGCTTACACCTATGCTTATGCCACTTTAGGAGAGTTCTTTGCCTGGATTATCGGTTGGGACCTAATCCTTGAGTATTCATTGGGAGCTACGGCTGTCTCTATCGGCTGGTCAGGTTATGTGGTCAGCTTTCTCAAGGATATCGGCATTCATTTCCCTGCTGTCCTTTCATCTGCTCCTTTTTCCTTCGACCCGCAACATCATCAATGGACATCGACCGGGGCTCTGTTTAACCTGCCGGCCTTGTTCATCATCGCCGTCATTACCACTCTTCTCGTCATCGGCATTAAAGAATCGGCAACAGTCAACGTGGTCATCGTCTTTCTCAAGATATCGGTCATCCTCATCTTTATCGGCGCCGGCTTCTTTTTTATTAAGCCATCCCTCTGGCAGCCATTCATTCCGGCCAACCAGGGTGGTTTTGGATTTTTCGGCATGAGCGGGATTCTGCGCGGTGCAGGAGTCATGTTTTTTGCCTATTTAGGCTTTGATGCCGTCTCTACAGTCGCCCAGGAAGCACGAAACCCTCAAAAAGACATGCCCATCGGAATCCTGGGCAGCCTTTTCATCTGCACCGGAATCTATATTGCCTTTTCTTTGGTTTTAACCGGCGTTGTCCATTACACAAAGCTCAATGTGCCAGCTCCTGTTGCTGTCGCCATCGATGCTATGAGACTCTTCTGGCTTTCGCCCATGATTAAAATCGGGGCGGTCTTCGGCTTGATTTCAGTGATGATCGTCCAGCTTGTCGGACAGCCGCGGATCTTCTTCTCCATGGCCACCGACGGCCTCCTTCCCCGAGCTGCGTCAAGAGTCCATCCTAAATTCCGGACTCCTTATGTGACAACGATTGCCACTGGAATCGCGGTCGGAATAGCAGCCTCGCTCCTGCCGATCGGGATCGTCGGTGAGCTGGTCAGCATCGGCACTCTTCTCGCCTTTGTCATTGTCTGCGGCGGAGTTTTAGTCCTGCGCTTGACCAATCCTGAGATTCCCAGACCGTTCAAGACCCCAGGCGTGCCGTTTGTTCCCATCCTGGGCATCATTTCCTGTTTTTACCTGATGGCCGGGCTACCCAGAGACACCTGGATTCGTCTTATGGCCTGGATGGCCATCGGCCTTATCATCTATTTCAGCTACGGCATAAGGAAAAGCAGGCTGAGAAAAAAGAATGAAGAAATCCTCATCTCCGGGAAATGATGAGCGATTGCTTTATTCTTACTCTTTCTCCCGGACGCGCGACAGAACCCAGATCTTGACTCTCTTCGCACTGTCCTTGATTCTCACTTTAGGCGCCTTAAGGGTGAAGAGGGGAGTGGTGATGACAGCATTCTTGTAGGCATTATCCCCTATCGATTTTTCAACAAGAAGAATGCTTATGATAACAATAGTAGCGATGACCAACGAATCAGGAATTCTCCGATGAGGGCATAAAGATGTGGCGATGAAGAGGATGATGATAAAATTTTAATTGTCTTGTCTACTGGACTGCATATCCATGGCAATACATCTTTTTAACGCTCGGCAAGCCTGGTTCCTAACTAACCTTTCAGCCCAGCCAGCCGCTTCTTGGCATCCTCAAACTCTGGCTGGCCGGGGTCGGCGTCTTTCCAGAACTCGAGGAATTTCTGGTATTGCGCTCTGGCCTTTGCGGCCTGTCCTCGTTTCTCATACAAAAGGCCCAGGCGGTAATGAAAGAGGGGATGGATGCGATAAATCCTCTGGGCTGAAGGTTCTCGGCTGAGCAGGCGTTCGTATTCCGCAATAGCCTTGCCGATCTCCCCTTTTTTGGCATAAATCCTGGCCAGGAGGTCCATGAATTCCCATGAGATTTCCTCCCAAGAAGAGATCCAATATGAGGCTTTCGTCCGATATGCCTTTGCGCTGACAGAAAGGGCTTCGTCCAGAGAACCCTGCGCCAACAACACCTCGCCCTGTAACAGGTCATGCCATAAAATGAGTCTATTCTGAGAACCCTTGTCGACCATCGGCAGGAATGATTTCAATTCGGAAAGCCTGGCATTCGCTTGACCGATTTGGCCTTGTCTTAGAGCAATGTTCGCCAGCATCAAGGCAAGAGAAGCTTTTTGGGCGGAAACATTCTTGGGAAAATGCTCCTCGGAAATCCTGAGCGCGTCCTCAAAGCATCTCTGGCTGAGCTCGAACTCGCCTTGCGCAAGATAAACGATCCCTTTGGACTCCACTGTCTGTAATTTCGATCCCCAATCTTCGACTTCTTCCGCCATTCTCTCTGCCAGATTGAAATCGCTCAGTGCTTGTTCGAATCTCCCAAGCCAGTAGAGATTAAATCCTCTCATCGCGTAGGCAATCAATTTCAAGCCTGCCGGGGTAACTCTGGATATATATTCGTTCGCCCACCTCATGGACTCTTCATAGTCTTCCTTCAGGGCATAGAGCACGATGAGGTCAAGGAGGGAAATATAATAATCAGGCCTTATTTCGAGAGCTTCCCTGTTTTTGGCAATGGCTTTGTCAAGCTGCCCCAT
>CAZJXZ010000131.1:0-7073 GCA_964549955.1 uncultured Eubacteriales bacterium | reverse complement strand
CACGACCTTCTGCTTGGCAAGCAGACGTTCTACCCCTGAACTACGCCCGCTTCAATGTCCTGGTACAAAGCAGCATTCTTGGCTTAAGCTATCAGAAAGGAAAAATTCTGTCAATAGACCGAGAAAGCGCAGAAAAGACTGGCGGCTGAGCTTATCTTGTTCGCACCCTTGTCCCGACTCTCAAAGGGTCGTTGCAAGACAGGACCTTGACTGTCGAGCTCTTGGCCTGGGCATCGATGACGATTAAACTTCCCAAAATCTTGGGAGAAACAGCCTCCCTGGATATCTCGTAAGCAATGAGTTGCTGCCCGAATTGGATGCCGTCTTCTTCCCCGATGTCGATGACGGCCCATTGACCGGTTGCGATCTGGTTGGAGTCATTCTGGAGATAAATAACAACGCCTCCAACACCTTCTCCTTCGAATGAAAAATCTTCATAGCCCAGGTCCTTACCGAGAAGGCCCGTTTTTTCTTCAAAAGGCACGAGAAAATCACCAACCTTAACCTGGTCGCAGGCTTTCACCACTCGAGCCGAAGACCGATTGCTAGCGACAGCAACGATCTCCGCTTTCCCTCTCCTAAAGGTCAGGATCCCAAATTTTCTCTTGCTGAAAGGACTCTTCGTCTTCGGGCCCAATTCTAATATCAGGAAAACCTGACCTGGCTCGAGGCCGCTTTCACTTCCTCGGTTAATATAGAAAATATCGTTTTCCCTGAGCAGAACTTTCTCGCCAGCGCTCTCGGCTTCAACGATTCTCGTCTCCAACTCGTGCTTTTTTCCTTCAAAAATAAAAAAAGAGCAGTAAAGGTCAGACTCGGTGATAAGAGGGTGGATATCCCTGTACATCCTTGCTTGTTTGACTTCCTGCGGCGCAGTTTCTCCAGCGTTTAACTGAAATCCATCTCCTAAAAAGAAAACAAGAGAGGCTAAGGCTGAGAAGAGAAAGATTTTTAAAATTATTTTTAGAACGAATCTTCGCATCATGACTCCTTTTAAAGGCTATCTTCTTTGAAGCCATTATATTAACCCATTCTTGCGCTGTCAATAGAATCAAAATTTCCAATTTTTCCCATACCACTCTAAAAGGTGGGCGAAGGCTAAGTGGCTCGAAAACACGCAGCTTTTGCCTAACAGGGCGAAGGCAGAGTGGTAAGAAAGCCGTGTGAAAGGCTGAGCGGGCATGGTATACAAAAAGGGGACAGTCCCTTTTTTCGAGGGGGGTTGTCCCCTTTTTGTATGAGCGAAGCCTTGAACCGAGCCGCTTTTGACTCGCTGGGTCAAAAGCGGCGTGCTTTCGAATCACTCTGCCTGAGCCATTCATTGGACAACAAAGATTCATTCTTATAAAATAAATCATCCTCTAAAAGATTTGCGAGGAAATGATAAGAGTTGCTTTAATCTTTGGCGGCCGGTCGGCAGAGCACGAAATCTCTCTGCTCTCCGCATCTTCAATCTATAAGAATCTTGATAAGAAAAAATTCAAAGTTATTTCTGTCTATATCAACAAGAGAGGCCAATGGAAAGTCGTCCCCTCCCCGCTTCTGCCTCTCTCGGCTCTGAATAAAGGCCACTTCTCATCCTTCCTCCCTTGGGGCAAAAAGGCCTTTGCTCATGCTCTCCAGGCAGACATCTATTTTCCTGTGCTCCATGGCCCATATGGCGAAGATGGAACAATCCAGGGGCTTTTTGAAATGGCCGACGTCCCTTATGTTGGAGCTTCAGTGACAGCATCAGCGCTGGGAATGGACAAAGCCTTGACCAAATCAATCCTTAAGGCGAAAAAAATACCTGTGGTCAAACACCTCGTCGTTCTGGTAGAGGAATGGATTGAAAACAAGAAAGCCGTGCTTTCCAAAGTCAAAAAAGAGATGGCTCTTCCGCTTTTTGTCAAGCCAGCCTGCTTGGGCTCAAGCGTCGGCATCTCTAAAGTCAAAGAATACTCGAGGCTGGCGGCTGCTCTTGACCTGGCCTTCAGCTACGACCGAAAAATCTTGGTTGAAGCCGGAATCAAAGGGCGAGAGCTGGAATGCAGTGTCTTGGGTAACGACGAGCCGCAAGCTTCTCTGCCAGGAGAAATCATCCCCTCCAGAGAATTTTATGATTACCGCGATAAATATATCGAAGGAAAGACCAGCTTCGGAATTCCGGCAAAGCTTACTCTGTCGCAGGTCAAAAAAATCCAGCACCTCTCCTTGGAAACATACAAGGCCTTGGATTGCTCAGGAATGGCCAGGGTCGATTTCTTTATGGAAGAGAAAACTGGCAAGGTCTTTGTCAGTGAATTAAACACCATCCCAGGATTCACCCAAATCAGCATGTATCCCAAGCTCTGGGAAGTGAGCGGTCTTCCCTATCCCAAGCTTCTGGAAAGACTTATTGAGCTCGGCATTGAAAGGCACAGAAAGAAAAAAAGGAATACAGGAAGTTTACCTTGATGAGAGTTTTGGGCATAGACTTCGGCGACAAAAATATCGGCCTGGCCTTGAGCGACAGGCTGCTTATCACCGCTCAAGCGCTCGGCTCTTACCGACCCAAAAGCAAGCCAGAGGACGAAAGATACTTCAAAGAGCTGGTTTCAAAATACGAGATTGGCAAAATCGTTGTCGGCTTGCCCCTGAGAATGGACGGCAGTCAAGGAACAAGGGTTGAAAAGACAAAAAAATTTGCCCGCTGGTTGGAAAGCACACTTAGCCTTCCTGTCATTCTCTGGGATGAACGCTTGACGACGCAGCAAGCTGCGAAAATTCTTCAGGAGCAAAAAATAAAAAACAAAAGAAAAAAAACAATAGAAGACCAAATCTCGGCCGCCATTATCCTCTCCAGCTATCTCGAAAGAAAAAGAACAGAGCCCGATGATCCTCAGAATCGTTAAAATTTCTCTCGTTGTCTGCGCGGTGAGCATTCTTCTCTTTTCAGCATGGCTTTCTTTGGAATTTTATCTCGCTCCAAAAACCGCACCAAAAAAAATATTTTTTGAGGTTGAGAATGGAAAAGGAGCGCGAACGATCGCCCACAGTCTCAGAGAAAATGGAATTATCAAAAAAGAGTGGCCTTTTCTCTTTGGATATGAAATTCTTTCGCCCTCGAAAAGTCTGAAAGCGGGAGAATACGTCTTCAGCGTTCCTCTCTCCTCCAAAGAAGTCCTCAAAGCCATCGTCGAGGGAAAAGTTTACCTCCATCCGATAATCATCCCGGAAGGCATGACGAGGAGAGAGATCGCCCGTTATCTTGAATCCGAGCTCTCGGTTGCTGTTGAAGACTTCTTGCTCGCTTCCTCCCGGACGGATCTCATCTCCTCCCTGGATAAAGAAGCCTCAAACCTCGAAGGTTACCTTTTCCCAGAAACCTATTATTTCCCCAAAAGGACTCCGGCTGATAAAATCGTCTCAACCCTTATTTCCCAGTTCAAATCGGTCCTCAGCAGCGATTGGCAGAAGAGGGCGGCTGAACTGGGGATGACCATAAGGCAGGTTATCATTCTTGCTTCACTGATAGAAAAAGAGGCCTCTCTCCCCGAAGAAAAAAAGCTTGTCTCCGCGGTTTTCCACAACCGCCTGAAGATAGGAATGAAACTCGATTGTGACCCGACAATCATCTATGACCTTAGAGAAAAGGGAATCTTTAAGGACCGGCTCCACGCCAAAGACCTAAAATTCGACACTCCTTACAACACCTACCTCCGCCGCGGACTGCCTCCAGGCCCAATCTGCAACCCCGGACGCGGATCCCTTGAGGCGGCGCTCTACCCGGCCGAGGAGAGCTACCTCTATTTTGTCGCCAAGAATGACGGAAGCCACCACTTCAGCCGCAATTTTAGAGAACACCAGAACGCAGTTATAAAATACCAGAAGAAAAAGTGAATGCCAAAAAGAAGAATATCTTATTTCCTGAGATGGGTGATGTGCTGGAGGTTCGGAGCACGCTGATTTTCCCCAGCGAGGAAAATCAGCTCCCATTCAGCCTTCGCTCTTCTCTCCTTCGGATAGAAACCGTGCCCGCTCAGGCTTCATAGGGGACTCCTCACCTCCAGCACATCACCCTCATAGCTATCTTGATTCTGGGTGACTTCGATAAAAAATATCAGTAGAAAAAAAAGTGCGATTCTGCTATATTAAAAATTCGAAATAAGGTTTAGCCGTCCGAAAAAAAATCAAAGCTAACAACAGATAATAGATTCAGAATGCCATCTTCAAAATTAGGAGGAAAGATGAAAATCAGACATCTTGTCACCGCAGCCCTTCTCTCTGGATTTATGCTCTTCTGGATCTCCTCACCAAGCCTCTCTGCGTTTTCAGAGAAAAGACAAAAAAAGACCCAGGAATTTAAGCCGATTTACATCCCGAAAGAAGTCAAGGCCGTCTTTGAAAAGGGAATTCAGACTCGAGAAGTTCGCTCTGATGTTCCTTTCTCTATCCATAAAGTTCTTTATCTCCCATTTTTTTCTATGCCTCAGAGTCTCCATACCATCTTTCTTTTCAAAATAAAAAACGCAGACCTCGGCTTTGCTCCTGATTCTGGCACATCTGCTATTCCTCAACTACAGGAAAAGAAAAAAGAGAAGGAAAAAGAAGAAGCGCTGACCGCCTTTGAAGCTGTTCCCGGCAAGCTCCAAGCCAGGTCCAATATTTTCCTCCAGTTCAACAAGCTCGAAGGCGGCGTTCCCGGTGCAGTGGCTTTTGAAGTTTATGTCCCGGTCAATATGGAAGTTGAGAGCAGCAATTTTGTCCCAGACAAAGAAGAGATTTACTCAGTTGGCTATTCCTTGCCGGCTGGAAATTATCTGGTATCAATCGCCATGACTTCCCAGAAATTAGATAAAATCGGTACCCAGTACTTCGAGCTTTCCCTCCCCGATCCAGCTTCTTTCACGGATAAACTCGACACCACTCCTCTCTTCCTCTTCAAGTCCATGCCAGACCTGCCTGTACCGGAGACAAAGCCAACTGCCCACAAGGATTATTTCACTTATTATAATTATCAGTTCGAACCCAACGTCGAGGGAATTGCTTCTGCCGGAGACTACATTCAAGTTTTTTATTATATTTTTGGTGCCCAACCCGGAGCGGACGGGAAATACACAATCGAAGTGAATTATGAAGTTTTAAAAGGCGAGGAAAAAGCCTTGCGCTGGGCACCGCAGTCTTACAATTATCCCCAGCCGTTGATCGACCAGCCACTTCCTCTGGTCAAAAATGTAATTATAAAATCCGAATCAGGCGAGAAACAAGAACAAAGACCTCTGGAGCCAGGAAAATATACTCTTTCTCTGGGGATCAGCGATAAAGTTTCAGGAAAATCGGTTACAAAAACAATCGATTTTGAAATAAAATAGCAGGTTCCCGCTTTAAAAAGAAGCTAATCTGCCTGGAACCTGAAAAGGTTCTCCTTTCTAAGGTTTTAGGGCCTCAGCTTTTCTTGATCCTATCAACCAATTTCTTTACATCTTCTTGGTTAGGATTCAGCTTTAGCGATGCGCCGAGAGCCTCCAGGGCTCTTTCCCTCTGCTTAGTTCGGTAATAACAGATGCCCAGCGAGTTCAAGAGCCGGGTATCGCTGTTGTAGATTTTATTTCCCTCCAGAAAGTTCTCGATAGCCTGCTCATCCATTCCCTTGCCCATATATGCTCTGCCCTTCAGGAGATAATACTCGAATTTCAGGTTATCATCATCCTTGAGAGTCTCGATAAGAGCTAAACTCTTATCGAAGTTGTCGACGCCCAGCAAGAAGTGGGCATACTCTATCAATCCCTTTTTATAGCCTGGGTTCAGGTTATAAGCTTTTTCGTAGTTTTCCTCGGCTTTTTCCAGGGCCTTCACCTTGCTGTACTGGTTAGCAAGCATGTAATAAAAAAGAAAGCTACTGGAGAGTGGGAGTCCTTTGGCTCTGGCAAGGGGATGAGAAATGACTTCTGCTGGAGAAACGATAAAATTTCTTTTCTTTTCATCAATAATATTCTCATCCTTATCGAACAAAATCAGCTTCAACTCATAATAATCGGGAATAAGCTCTCTGGCTGTAAACGAATAGGAAATGAACATAATTTTATTGTAGGTGTAATCCCTCAATCTCATGATGAAAGACTTCTGCAGAGGAGTCTCTTTCTTCAGGCCCCTCAGAGCTACTCTCACTCGACCTTCATTCCATAAGCTCTCGCTGACATTGATAAGGTCGAAGATGAAGGAGACATCATCCGAAACTGAAAACGTATTTTTGGGGTCGACGATGAGCTTTTTATTTATCATCTTGAAAGGAATATGGACATCGCTCTGAAAATCCTGGAATTTATAACCCAAGAAAGGACCGAAGATCTGTGGAGTTGCGGACCCTTCGGAGACAGAAATATCCTGCTCGAAAATGGAAAACTCCTTGCCAATGGAATTCTGAAGAAGAATGATCAATTGATAGTCTCCTCCGATCACCGGGAAAGAGTCCTCAATAGAAATCCCGCTGGCCCTGATCTTATCCTTCTCGTTGGAGGCAAAATATAAGGGAAAATCTTTTGAGTACTGGAAGATAATGTCCTCCTTCACCCTTAAGCTCACAGCTAGGCTTAAATTGCAGAAATACTGGTCATTTGGTTCGTAATAGTCAACAGAGAGAGTCTTGGGAGCTATTGAAAAGTGCAAAAAATTCATACCTGTCAAGGGGTCTGGAATCAGGGCTATGCTCGTCTCGCTGTCGACAAAATTGGTCATCTGCTCTGTGCTGACAACTCCTTTATAAGTCAGAAAATTGGTGGCGTAGGCGGGGTTGATGTTCTTTTTTGGCGACTCGATGATGTCAGCCAGAAGAATGGCGTTCCTGGGGGATGGCGTATAATTATAGGGAATCTCGCCTGGAATCATGGTTATGGCAGGCTCAGCCAAGCTTGGAGCAAGCTCGACGAGCCTGTCGTACATGCCTTCATAGTCTTCCACATCTAAGTCCCTGGTATTAACTATCAAGGCCGTAGGGCCATCTGAAACAGGGTCATAGAGCTTGAACTCCCCTGATCCGCGCCTCTGAAAGAAAACAAGAACAAAATGCGGGGGCAGACCTTTTTTGGCATCTCCGTAATAAGACCAGACCTCAC
>CAZJXZ010000130.1:0-7128 GCA_964549955.1 uncultured Eubacteriales bacterium | reverse complement strand
TCCCCATAATTAAGGAGGGAGAGATGAAAAAAATTTTCTGGCTTTTTATGGCTCTGCTCCTCGCCACTTCCCTGAATTCCTTGCCAAAGGAATACGAAGGAAGGGCCGTCTGGGCTCATCCGGGAGATTTCGGAAAGAGTGAAAAAGACGTTGAGGAATTCTTCAAGATTCTGAAAAAATCGAATATCGAGCTTCTGGTTCCTCTGGTCAAGGATACGGCAGGAAACATCTTCTGGCACAGCAAAAAATTTCCCATGGCCATCCACCCCAACTACAAAGATTTCGACCTGCTGGCAGCCATTGTCAAATTCGGCCGCCTCTACAAGATAAGAGTCCATGCTTGGCTCTGTGATTATCCTGAAGGCAAGGAATCTGCCGTTTTTAAGCTCCACCCCGAATGGGCTATGGTCAATCCTCAGGGCGGCTACACCTCTGAGGAAAAAGTGACCCCGGATGTTATTTACGGCAGTGTCTGGATGTGCCCGGCGCAAAGGCCGGGCTACACCGACCAGTGGCTGCTGCCGATGATTGAAGAGATTGTCAGGGATTACGACGTCGACGGCATCCATCACGACTATGTCCGCTATCCCGGAGATGTCGCCCCTGATACTTACTGCTTCTGCGATTACTGCCTTGAGCATTTCTTCAAATACAACCATTTCTATTATTTCAACCGGCCGCAGGATCAGATTCCGCTTAAGAAAGAGCGGGTCAGAGAGGAAGCCAACTGGGACTCTGACTTCACCGTCAATCCTGCGAATTGGGCTCAGATGAGCCGGGAGCAAAAAGCAGAGTTTCTCCTGGACGGAAAATCCGTAAACCGCAGCGACCTCGATTATTTCTTCTACGAAGCCCGCTGCGATGCCATCACCGACTTTGTCAGAGAAGCCTGGGAGCGGGCTTTCAAAATCAAGCCTGAGATCGAATTCTCGGCTGCGGTCTTCATCAACCCCATGCTCAGCGGCAGGTTCATCGGCCAGCGCTGGACAGATTTTGCCCCCTGGGTGGATATCATCATGCCCATGAACTACCGCAGCCATTTTCAGGGAAGCTTTGCTGATTATCTGGATTATCTGCAGGAGACTGTCGAGGCTCAGGTCGAATGGTGCAAGGGCAAGAGCCATCTCTACGCCGGAATAGACGCCCATTATATTTTCAAGGAAGAGAGGGAGCTCTGGGAAAAGGCGTTGGCCATTTTAAAAACAGTCCCAAGCGCTGAATCCCAGAAGGAAGAATTGAAGAGTTTGATGGAGAAAAACATCGCTTATCTAAAAAAATTTTCTGCACAGAGAGCCAAAGAGCTAGACAATTTGCTCACCTCTTTCCTTAAAGGAAAAATCAAGAAGGAAGACTTTGCAGCCGAAATAAATAAAGTTCTCTCAGACCCACCTGCAGGCTTTTTCCCAGAAGAGAAGCTGGTGAGGACAATCGAAACAGTCAGAAAAGCCCAAGCAGAGGGAATCGTCATCTTTGCCGCAAGCCTCATCTCCGGGAAAAGACTTTGGCCCGGCGTTGAAAAAGCCTATTCCTCGCCGGCCAAAGCTCCTGACAAGAGTCTGCCATTAAAAGAGTATCTATCGATTCAGGCTGTGAGAGAAGCTAAAAAATAAAAAATCTGCTAATAAATTTAGGTGGGAATGATTAGCTGGCTTCTTAGCCGCGGAATTAAATGTTATGGCCTGATGAAAATATCACCGAAGAGCTCTTCATGCTTTTTTTTCTCTTTCTCCAGCCATTTAGGGAAGACCCAATTGAGAATCTCCCCCCTGGCCGTATTTTGCATATCCTTTATCTTTATCCCAACTTCCAATCTATTGTTTGTGAACTTGTACCAGACGATTTCTCCTGATAAAAAGGCTATCAATTGTTTTTCCGGGAGATAGAGTTTTAAATCCGAAGAGCAGCCTATCTTGGGAGTCAAAAAATTGACTCTCAGCCTCAAACCTTCATGGGAAAAATTGATGACCTTGGCACCTTCGACCAAATTACGGCTGCCATCTACCTTGAGCACTTCAGAAGGGATTGAACAGTCAAATCTTAAGAACTTTCTTCTTTCGTCTATCATTTTCTTAATTTACCCTCTATTAATTTATTTGCAATAATTTAGTCGTATCTCCATCAAAAAAATTGAGATAAATAATTGATTATCTTTGAAATATCCCGAGCTACTCTTTTTTTATTGACATTCCTTTTTCTTCAGATATATATTATTTATGTTACTCCAAGCAAAGATAATGAAGGCAAAATGAGCAGAAGGTTTGCTGGCTGCTTAAATCCCATTTTCCTTTAATAAAATCCATAAGATCTCAAGAGGCCTTCTATATATTTGAAATAATTAAAGATAAAAGAATAAAACAACAAAGGAAAGGAGAGTCAAATGAAAATATCAATCAGAACCATCAAAAAGCTCAGCGTTTATTCTTTCTTCCTGTTCCTCCTCTTTTTCTCTTTCAGCCTTCTCTTTTCCCAGGACATCGAATCCAAGGTGAAGGTTCACAGGCTCGGCAATGGAATGACATTTATCTTCATGGAAAGGCATGAAGTTCCTGTCTTCAGCGCCGTTTATGGCTTCAAAGTGGGAAGCGTCGATGAAGTTCCTGGGATCACTGGCTTAGCTCATCTTTTCGAACACATGGCTTTCAAGGGAACTCCCCGAATCGGAACGAGCGATTACGAAAAAGAAAAGGCTGTTATGGAAAAGGTCGATAAGCTCGGAGCCGAAATCTCAAAAGAGCTCGTCAAAGGAGAATTGGCTGACAAGGAAAAGATAGAGAAGATGAAAAAAGAGATGGCAGAGCTCGAGAAAGAGCAGAAAAAATACATCGTCAAGGATGAAATCGACAAGATTTATTCCAATGCCGGAGGAGTCGGCTTGAATGCCGGCACTGGCATGGATGTCACATCTTATCTTATCAGCCTGCCCTCTAACCGGTTCGAACTCTTCTGTTTGATGGAATCCGAGAGAATGAAGAATGCAGTCCTGAGGGAGTTTTATACCGAAAGAGGTGTTATCCAGGAGGAAAGAAAACAGACAACCGAAGCCATACCAATGAGACAGCTCTATGAAGTTTTCACAGCTGCAGCCTTCATCGCTCATCCCTATGGACATCCGGTTGTCGGCTGGGCTTCGGACATCAACTCAGTAACCCTGGAAGAAGCGGCGTCATTCAAGGGCAAATACTACACGCCAAACAACTGCGTGGTGGGCATAGCCGGAGACATCTATCCAGAGAAAGCCATCCCGCTCATCGAAAAATACTTCGCTGATTTTCCCAAGGGACCCGAGCCACCCATACTCAGGACAAGAGAGCCAAAGCAGCTCGGTGAGAGGCGTGTCAAGATCGAGTTTGACGCAGAGCCCCAGATCATGATCGGCTTTCACAAACCGACCTTCCCTCATAAACATGCTTATGTCATGGATGTTGTGGCCTCAATCCTGACATCAGGCAGAAGCTCTCGAATGTACAAGGATCTTGTGAAAGAAAAGCAGCTGGTGGTGAGTATCTCCGCTTCCTCTGGCCCTGGTGTGAGATACGACAATCTTTTCATAATCTCAGCAACACCCAGGTTTCCTCATACCAATGAAGAAGTTGAGAAAGCCATCTATGAGCACCTGGAAAAGCTCAAGGTCGAGCCGGTCGAGGCCAAAGAGCTGGAGAAGATTAAAAACCAGATTGAAGCTTCCTACATTCGAAGCCTCAGCTCAAATTTCGGTATGGCTTTTCGGCTGATGAGAGAGCAGCTTTTCTACGGAGACTGGAAGAACATGATGAGATACAAGGAAGAGATCATCAAGGCCAAGCCCGAGGATATCATCGAAGCTGCCAAGGAATATTTCACCGACCAGAACAGAACAGTGGCTTTCCTGCTTAAAAAACAAAAAGACATCAAGAAATAGGAGTGCAAAAATGGCAAAAAATAAATTAAAAATTTTTTCAAGTCTCTTGGTTTTGGCAATTCTTTGCGCTTCTGGAATCCTGGTTTATGCTCAAAAACATCCGTCGGAGCTTAAGAAGCCTGAGCCGATCAAATTCACGCCGCCATCAATAGAAAAATTTAATGTGGGAAAAGGCATCCTCGTCTATTACCTGGAGGACAAGGAGCTGCCGCTGGTGAATATGACTGCATATTTCAAAGCAGGCTCACTCTATGAGCCGCCAGATAAAATCGGCCTTGCCAATTTAACCGGAACCGTGATGAGGACAGGCGGAACCTCAAAGATGACGGGCGACCAGATCGACGAAGAGCTTGAATTCCTGGCAGCCAGGGTTGAGACGAGCATCGGCTCAGAATTTGGAACCGCCAGCCTTTCCTGCTTGAAAAAGGACTTCAACAAAGTCCTGGAGATTTGTGCCGATATTCTCACCTCCCCGGCTTTCGCCCAGGATAAGATCGACCTTGCCAGAAACCAGGCGAAGGAAAGCATCAGACGTAGATGGGACATGCCCATGTCGGTTGCCAACCTCATCTTTGGTGAGAAGCTCTATGGCGCTGAAAGCCCTTATGCCAGACGCACATCTTTCGCTTCTCTGGATAAGGTTACCCGCGAAGACCTGATTGCTTTCCATAAAAAATACCTCGCCCCCAACAATTTTGTCATCGGAATCACAGGCGATATTTCAAGCTCTGAAGTCAAGAATTTGATGAACAGGATTTTCAAAGACTGGAATCCTAAAAAAATTGAATTCCCTCCGGTTCCAGCAGTCAAGGATGAAGTGAAAAGGTCAGTCTATTATGTTTACAAGGATACGCCCCAAGCCAACCTTTTCCTCGGCCATCTCGGAGTTAGGCGCAACAATCCTGAGCAGTACAAGCTCGAGGTCATGAACTACGTGCTCGGAGGCGGAGGATTTGGGTCGAGGCTGATGCGAGAGCTCCGCTCCAACCGGGGTCTCACCTACGGAATCTACGGCGGAGTCTATCAGGGAAGAGACAGGGGGCAGTTCGCCATCGGCTCGACCTTGAGGGCAGAATCGATCGGAGAATCTCTCTCTTTAATCGAGGATATCGTCAAAAGCATGCAGGCTGATTTGATAAAGGATGACGAGATGGAAGAAGCGAAAAATTATATGATCAACAGCTTCATCTTCACCTTTGAATCAAAAACCTCCATCCTCTCCCAGAAAATCTATTTAAGCCTTATGGGCTATCCTGAGGACTATCTGGAGAAGTATATCGATAACATCAAGAAAGTGACTAAAGCGGAGGTATTGGATGTAGCCAAGAAATTCATGAATACCGGAAGGATGATGATCGTCGTTGTCGGAGACAAGAAGAGATTCGACAAGCCCCTGGAAAATTTCGGAACTGTTGAGGAGATAAACCTGCAGAGCATCATCGATAAAGAGCGCGCAGGAGCTGCTGCGGTCAAATAAAAATTCTTATGCCCTGGAATCAGGTTTACGATCCCCTGGGCAACTGGCTGCTTTCGACAATTCTCGCCTCTCTCCCCATCTTTGTCCTGCTGGGCACACTGGCTTTTCTCCGCTTAAAGGCTCACTGGTCGGCAGTGCTCGGCCTCTCGACAGCGCTGGTCATTGCCATCTTTATCTTTGGCATGCCTGCGGGAAAAGCACTGACAGTCTCGCTCTACGGCGCCTGCTACGGCCTCTTCCCCATCGGATGGATCATCCTCAACGTGATTCTTCTCTACAATCTCTCCAGCGCAAAGGGCTATTTCACAATCCTACAAGAAAGCCTGACAGGCATCACTCAGGACCGCCGTCTCCAGCTGCTGCTGATTGCCTTTTGCTTCGGAGCCTTCTTTGAAGGGGCAGCAGGCTTTGGCACGCCGGTGGCGGTAACGGCTGCCATCTTGATAGGACTTGGCTTCAGCCCGCTTTCTGCCTCTGGCCTGTCGCTCATAGCCAACACTTCTCCTGTGGCCTTTGGCGCGCTTGGCACTCCGATTATCGCTCTTTCTGCTGTGACCGGCATCGATATCCAGAAGCTCAGCGCTATGGTCGGCCGCCAACTGCCCTTCTTCTCGATTCTTATTCCCTTCTGGCTTGTCTGGGCGTTCGCAGGCTTCAGAGGAATGCTCGAAGTCTGGCCGGCGCTGCTGGTTGCAGGAGCATTCTTCGCCATCCCTCAGTTTCTGATTTCCAACTTCCACGGGCCGTGGCTCGTGGACGTGATTTCTTCGGTCATTTCCATCTTTGCCCTGATCGCCTTCCTGTTCTTATGGCGCCCCAAAAGAATTTGGGCAGTGGATAGAAAAAACGAAAACAAGAATGCTTGCGCCTCGCACAGCTACAGCCGCAGCGAAATTTTCAAAGCCTGGACCCCCTGGCTTATTCTCAGCGTGGCGGTCTTCATCTGGGGCATTCCTCAGGTCAAAGACCTGCTTGACGGAATCTCGGCCTTCAGGATTCCTGTTCACGGAGTCGATAATCTGGTCAACCGCATGCCGCCTGTTGTTACCAAGCCAACAGCAGAAGCAGCGGTCTATACCTTTAACTGGCTTTCCTTCACCGGCACAAGCATCTTCATTTCTGCCGTTCTTTCGGCTCTTATCATGAGAGTTAATCTGAAGCAGTTAGCCCAGGCCTGGTGGAAAACGCTCAAGCAGGTTCGGTTTTCGCTTCTGACCGTCGCCGCCATGCTTGCCCTTGGGTTCACAGCCCGCTATTCAGGCCTGGATGCAGCCATGGGCCTGGCTTTTGCCAAAACAGGAATCCTCTATCCCTTTTTCGGAACGCTGCTCGGCTGGCTTGGAGTGGCGCTCACCGGCTCGGACACTTCCTCGAACGTGCTCTTCGGCAGCCTGCAGAAGATTTCAGCGGAGCAAATCGGGGCCAGCCCTGTGCTCATGGCATCTGCCAACAGCTCTGGCGGAGTCATGGGCAAGATGATCGACGCTCAGAGCATTGTCGTGGCCAGCACAGCCACCAAATGGTACGGACACGAGGGAGACATCCTGCGCTATGTCTTCTTCCACAGCCTGGTCCTTGCTGCCCTCATGGGAATCTTGGTCTTCCTCCAAGCTTTTGTCTTTCCTTTCTCCAGCCTGGTTGTCCGCTGACCGAAAAATTTGAAAGAATAGATATCTTAGTAGGAAAAAAGGGGACAGTCCTTATTCTAGCAATCGTCCATCTTGGTGTTGCTGGAGAAAAAGCGAGAAAAAGG
>CAZJXZ010000129.1:0-7191 GCA_964549955.1 uncultured Eubacteriales bacterium | reverse complement strand
TGGATTCCATGTTATAGATATGGGACCTGGCTTCGATGATGACCTCTTCCAGCTCTCTTGTCCAGACTTTGACCGCAATCGAATTTCCCATTGTTCCGGAGGGCACAAAAAGACCTGCTTCCTTGCCCATGATGCTCGCCGCCAGGGATTCTAATTTCTGGACTGTGGGGTCATCGCCAAGGACATCATCCCCCACCACGGCTTCAGCCATGGCTTTTCTCATTTTCTCCGTGGGCCTGGTGACCGTGTCGCTTCGAAAATCAGAGTATTCATGCATCGGCCTCTCTCCTTGTTTTGCGGCACCATTATAGAAGAAATCCTTTCTCCCGGCAAACTTGAAAGTCCTTGAGAAAAGATGGCGATGCGCTGAGTCTTGAGAAAAAATTTAAAAACCAGGCAACTTTTTTTCCGTTTACTTGGTTAAGAAACTATGGTATAGATAACTCTGATTTCTTGATGAATTTGGATCATGGCCTCGAATAAAATTTTTCATGCTTTCCTTTATATAGAAATCTTTTTTATAATTCTTTTTTTGAGTGCCATTCTTTCCTTTCGGCTAGTTCTTAAGGGTGAAATGGTCACTCTGCCCGACCTTGTGGGGAAAACATTTGAGGAAGCACAAGTCGAGTTGAACAAGAAAAAACTGTCCCTTGATAAGAAAGGCGAGCGCTTCGACAGCAAATGGGAAAGAGGAAAGATTATTTTTCAGGACCCTTCTGCGGGTTCAAAGCTAAAGATAAACAAAGCGGTGAAGGTTGTCCTCAGCTCCGGCAGCGAGAGAGTCATCATTCCTCCGCTCATCGGAAAAAACTTCCAGTCTTTGGGCGACATTCTTAAGGAATCGGGCTTAACCAAGGGCAAAATATCTCAGGTCCACACTCCCTCGTCGGCTGGAAAAATCATCGCTCAAACTCCCTCTCCGTCTGAGGAGGTATCAAGAAATGCTCCTCTGAGCCTGCTTGTCAGCCAGGGAGAACTGTTAGAAAAATATCTTATGCCAGATTTAATCGGGAAACGCGCTGAAGCCGTGGTCGCCAAACTCAGAGAATTGAACTTCAGAGTCGAAGATGTTCGGCCTAGCTATTATCCTGGCCTTAACCCTGGAGTTGTCATCAGACAATTTCCGCCGCACGGCTACGTGATTCAAAAAAATTATCCCATAACCTTGGAGGTCAGCAAGTAATGGCTCTCTTAGCCCCGTCCATTCTTTCTGCGGACTTCGCCAAAATAAACGAGGCGGTCAAGATAGCCGAGGAGGCAGGAGCTGACTTGATCCACGTCGACATCATGGACGGCCACTTTGTCCCTAACCTTACCTTTGGACCACAGCTTGTTGCCTCCCTCAGGAAAAAAACCTCTTTGCCCTTGGATGTCCATCTCATGGTCGAGAATCCCCATGTCTTCATCCCTCTCTTCCATGAAGCTGGAGCAGATTGGATCTCGATCCATATCGAAGCCTCAGTCCATCTTCACCAAGACATAACAATGATTAAAGAGTTCAAGAAGAAAGCAGGGCTTGCGTTGAATCCTGCCACTCCCATCCATTTGATGACCGAGATTCTTAAAGAGCTCGGTTTCATCCTGCTGATGACGGTCAATCCAGGCTGGGGAGCTCAGAGATTCATACCCTCCTGCCATTCCAAGATTTCCCAGCTCAAGAGCTGGATAAAGGGCCAAAAGCTAGAAATCCCCATAGAGATTGACGGAGGAGTAAAGCTTGAAAATGTGGAAGAAATGATCAAGGACGGCGCTGAGATCATAGTCGCTGGCTCTGCCATCTTTGGCCATAAAAATCCAAAGGAGGCTATCATTCAAATGAAAGAGTTGATCAAGAAGAGCGAGAAAAGATAAAGCAAAAAAGGATAGAACGATGAAAAAAATCAGCTTGCCGCTCATGGCTTTAATCCTCTGCCTCCTCGTCAGCCTCGGCTGTCGGGGAAAGAAAACAGAGCTCACTCCAGAAGTTGCTTCCTCGGATGAAAATCTTTTCAAGCTCGGAGAAAAATATGTTGAGAAAGATGCGGAGAGAGCCCGTCTCTACTTCAGACAGGTCATCGATTCCTTTCCCAAGAGTTTTTATGCCCAGCAGGCCAAACTGGCTATCGCCGACTCCTATTTTCGAAAGGGAGATGAAGGAAGCATGATCCTCGCCGCCTCAGAATATAGGGAATTCATCCACCTCTATCCTTTCAGCCCCTCTGCGCCTTATGCCCAGCTGCAGATTGCGATGACCTTTTTTAAAAAGACTCTGAGGCCGGGGAGAGACCAGACTAAAACAACGCTGGCCTTGGAAGAATTCAGGCAGGTTATAAGCAGCTACCCCCTGAGCGATGAGGCTAAACAGGCGCGGGAAAAAATTCAGAAATGCGAAGAGAAGCTGGCCGAGCACACCCTTCATATCGGAAAGGTTTACTACACGATGAAAGCGTATAAAGCATCGACCACACGCTTGATAGAGATTCTCAACAATTACCCCAATTATTCAAGAATGGACAAGGCCTTTTTCTATCTCGGAGATTCCTATTATCGCTGGAAAAAAACAGACCAGGCCATCCCCTACTTCACCAAGGTGATCAGCGATTTCCCGAAGAGCAAATATGCTAAGAAAGCCGTAAAAAGAATGAAGGAAGTAGAAAAAATAAAAAAATAAAAAGCTTGTGAATGAAGAGGAGGGACAATTGAAAAGATTCATCTCTCTCTGTGCGATAATCTTCATGACCTTATCTCTAGTCTGCTTCTCTGTAGCCCAGACAGAGGAAGAAGGGATGTTGCAAGCCAGAAAAATAAAGACCACTCTCGGTCTCGAATATTTCTCCCGAAAAATTGCCTGGGATGTCACGCGCAGCTCGAATCTCAAATCGCTTTTATTCACTTTCAACCTGGAGATCGAATTTCCAAAAGAGCTTTCCGCCAATACCATTTTTGGCTATTCATTCTCCAATTACAGAGAACTTGCCTTCAGGGGACTGCCTTTCTCCTTGACCATCGGCGAAGAAACTGGAACAGTCAGAGGATTCATCATCGGAGAGGAAATCAAAAAGGGAATCATTGCCAGTGAAAAACTAAAAATAGATGGACTGGGGCAACTCATCGGTTTTCTTGGGCTCAACAAAGAATGGAAGATTACAGGTTTGGCCCTACCGGGGACAGCAGAAGGGAGAGCCAGCTGGTGGAGGGCTTCGTTGGGACCGGTTTTCACCTACAGAGGCTTCACTCCCTTTTTCCCTTACGTCTATTTAAATCTCAATACGCTCTGGGGAACTTTCAGAATGCAAGAAGCGATTGGAGAATTGCAGGCCACAGAAAGACAAAAAATGTACAGCAAAAGCTTTATCTGCATTGCTTTCGGCTTCAACTATGATTTGACTTCAGCCTTAATCCTTAAGGGAGAAGTAAGCTTCTTACCCTACAAGGATGGAGCCGATTTGGGACTGGTGATTAAAGCCATGTATTCTTTTTGATAGTCTCGGGAGGAAATCATGAGAAAAAAAAGAGTCTTCTTAGCTTTGCTTATTTTTCCTCTCTTTCTTTTTCCATTGAATTTAAGGTATCTCAAGCTTGAAGGCTACAAAAAGCCGATTCTTTCTGAAAGGAACAATCTCTATCCAAAGAGAAACCAAGCTTCTCGCCAGGGAAAGCTTTCATCTTTACAAAGTAAAGACCTAGCCGAATCGAATCGCCCTCTCGCTGCAGAAAGAAAAAAAGCCAACCTTGAATCCGACCAAAACCAGAGATTGAAAAAAAGAGAGCCTGTCAATCTCAAGAGGCCCGGGCTTCGCCAGACAAGAAAGGATGATTCTTCGCTCGGGCAGCAGATCGGATATTTAAAGCAGGTCAGGCCCTCTCATCCTGGCAGCCCTCGCTTTCATCCCAGCGAAGTCCTGGTGAAGTTCAAAGACTCTTTTTCAGAGGAGATGAGAGAAGCTGCAATCTCTGCTTATCGTGCCAAAAAACTTAAAAGGATTCCAGGCTTAAGCATCTACAAGCTACAAATCCCTGAAGGCACAAACGTGGAGGAGATGGTTTATGTCCTGAGCAGGAATCCTGATGTGGAATTTGCTGAGCCTAATTATGTTATCCAGGTTACGGCCTGGCCAAACGACATGCTTTTCAATTATCAGTATGCTCTTAACAATAGCGGCCAGCAAATCGGGTCTTCTGGGCCCACAGGAAAATCCGGGGCTGATGTCAAAGCAACATCAGCTTGGGAAGAGACAAAAGGAGAGGGAGAAACCATCATTGCCATCATCGACACTGGAGTCGATATGGAACATCCTGATATAAAGAACAAAATCAAATCGAGAGGCAAGGATTTTGTCAACGATGACGACGATGCCACCGATGATAACGGACATGGAACTCATGTGGCAGGAATTGCGGCTGCCGATACAAATAATAGCGAAGGCATTGCCGGAGTATCATGGAACTGTAAAATCTTGCCCGCAAAAGCGATTGACCAAGATGGCAGTGGCTGGGATTATGATGTCGCTGACGGAATAAGGTGGGCCGCAGATAACGGCGCTGATGTCATCAACCTCAGCGCGGGTCAGGATACGCCGTCCATGACCTTAGAACAGGCTTTAAGTTATGCCTATGATAAAAATGTTGTCATCGTCGCTGCTGCCGGAAATGATGGATTAGCCGTCTACTACCCAGCCGCTTATGATGATTACTGCCTGGCTGTAGCTGCAACCAATTATAACGATGAAAGGGTGACATTCGGGAACACAAACGGAGATTGGGAGTCAAACTACGGCCCTGAAATTGATGTCGCCGCACCCGGGGAGAGAATCGTCAGCCTCGTCCCAACCTGGTATTTTGGGCCTGGCTCTTTTCCCTATGGCTGGGGATATGGAACATCGGCTGCGGCTCCTCATGTCGCCGGCCTTGCCGCTCTGATCAAAAGCATAAAACCGCATCTTAAGCCAGCAGAAATCATGAATGTCATCCGCTATGCCACAGACGACGTCAATTCTTCCAGTTACCCTGGAAAGGATGATTATCTGGGCTATGGCCGGATAAACATGGAAAAAGCCCTTATCCCGATCATCATCATTCCCTTGATCAAATAAAATGATCAGGTCTCTGCGCATCAAGAATCTTGCCACCATCGAAGACCTGGAACTCGAGCTTCGAGAAGGATTTTCCATACTCACCGGAGAGACGGGAGCCGGGAAATCGATCATCATCGAAGGCATCAGGCTCGTCTTGGGAGATAAAGGCTCTCCGGACATGATCCGAACTGGAGAAAAAGAGACTTCAGTCGAGGCCATCTTTCCTTCAAAGCCGGAGAAAGCTGGCATTGAAGCACTCATCCCTGAATCCGAGCAGGAGATGTTCATCCAGAGAAAAATCTCAGAGCAGGGACCGGGAAAGGGATACATAAACGGAACACTGGTTCCGATAAAAAAACTTAAAGAAACAGGAGAAGACCTGGTTGATATCTACGGACAGAATGACCATGTCTTCCTCCTCAACCTGGATTACCAACTGAACTATCTGGATGAGTATGCCAACGCTCTCTCTTTGAGAAAAGATGTCGGCGAGACTGCCCAGGAGCTCAAAAAGCTCATCAAGGAAAAAAACGAGCTCGAAACCAGGGAAAGAGAAAGGGAAAGACGCCTCGATTTCCTTGACTTCCAGGTCAAGGAAATCGAAAAAGCACAGTTGAGGCGCGGCGAGGAGGAAGAACTCCGTCAAGAGAGAGATATTCTTAGGAATGCCGAAAAAATTGGCTCTCTCCTTGAAAGAGCCCTGGACATCGCCTATAACCGCGAAAACTCAATCGCCTCGCTCTTATCCCAGCTGCAGAGCACGGTCAGCAGCCTGAAAGACTTTGACAAGACATTCAAGGAGACAGAAGAAGCCATCAGCCAATTTTCGATAACCATCCAGGACTTTTCCGATTTCTTGATAAAATTCAGGGAAAAACAGACTGCGGCTCCTGAAAAACTGGAAGGAATCGAGGAGCGCTTGAGCCAGGTCGAAAAATTAAAGAGAAAGTACGGAGCGAGCATCGACGATATCCTCTCCCACCTGGAAAAGGCCAAGGAAGAATACAAAGAGCTGAGCACGAGTCAGGAGAAGCTGGCTGACCTGGGAAAAGAGATTGATAAAAAATTCAATATTTATAAAGCCAGCGCACAAAAACTTTCTTCTCTAAGGAAAAAACGCGCCCAAGAGCTTGAAAAATATGTGGAAAGAGAAATCAGCCTTTTAGGAATGAAAAAGGCGCGGTTCAAAATAAAAATCGAAACATGGCCGCCCAGCCTCGAGGCCATGGAAAGAGTCAGGGAAAGCGGCACTGAGGATGTCGAATTCCTGATAAGCCCCAACCCGGGCGAAGAGCTGAGGCCGCTGAGAAAAATTGCCTCTGGAGGCGAGCTGTCGCGGGCAATGCTGGCCTTGAAAGCCATCGGCAAAGAGGCAGGAAGGTCAAAAACCCTGATTTTTGATGAGATCGACTCGGGCATCGGAGGAAAGACCGCAGAATTTGTGGCTCAAAAACTCAAAAAATTATCAGGGCAGCACCAGATTATCTGCATAACCCATCTTCCTCAAATCGCCTCCTTCGCCACTCATCATTATCGAATCGACAAGAAGGTGGAGAAGGAACGGACCTTCACTACGGTTAAAAAGCTTTCTTTCGAGGAAAGAGTGACAGAGATCGCCCGGCTGCTTGCCGGGAGCCGCATCACAGAAACAACTCTCAAAAACGCCCGGGAAATGCTCGACCATAACCTTGGCCTCACCAAGAAATAGCCAGCCTTCAAAAAGAGGCAACTGCATTTTCGTCCTTAAAAGGTTGTATAATATCTATCTCTAAAAGTTAGGGAAATGCTTGAATGGAAAAAGTAACCAGAAACTTAAAATTCCATATCCATACCTTCGGCTGCCAGATGAATGAGAATGACTCGGAGAGAATAGCCGGAATCCTCAAATCTTGCGGCGCAAGGGCTTCGAATTCTCCAGAGGAAAGCGACCTGGTCATCGTCAACACCTGTGCTGTAAGGAAGAAATCAGAGGAAAAGCTCTATTCTTATCTCGGCCGTTTGGCCTCGCTCAAAGAAAAGAAAAAAATCACTATCGGTGTTGTCGGCTGCGTCGCCCAGCTCTATAAATCCGAGCTTCTGGAGAGAAGGCCGTTCATCGATTTTGTCCTGGGGCCTGATAATTATAACCAGCTTCGAG
>CAZJXZ010000128.1:0-7212 GCA_964549955.1 uncultured Eubacteriales bacterium | reverse complement strand
CAGTCATGTTCAAGTTTTCAGCCTTGGCATAAAGCGTTCGCTTTTGGCCCTTGAACATCAATTTAATTTCAAGAAGGGGAGTATTGCCAATTAGGCTTGATAAGCTGAGGACTCTGCGCCGGATACCATTTTCTATCATCTGAATCTTCCGTCAAAACTCAATTTGACTCTCCGAATGAAATTCCTGACCAATATATACCGTAACTCCATAGTTGTCAATAAGATAAAAGTATATCTTTAAAAAAAATGTTTACAAGAAATTGACAGAACTTTCGAACTTGGAATAAAATTTATAATTCTCAGTCCATGCTTCAAAAAGAATCGAAACGAGGCAGGGTCTTTTTTCCTTTTATAGGATTGGCAATTATTCTCATCCTCTTTTCCTGCATCTCTTCCAAGAAATCATATGACCTTGTCATAAAAAGCGGCTTTATCGTTGATGGCACTGGCAATCCCTGGTTTAAGGCTGATATTGGAATAAAAGATAAGAAGATTTCGAAGATTGGCAGCATAGATATAGATAAAGATAAAGCTGAGAAACTGATCGACGCCCGCAATCTAATCGTCTGTCCTGGCTTTATCGACATCCACACCCATTGTGACCGAGATATTGTCAATGTCCCTTCGGCTGATAATTATATCTATCAGGGAGTGACGACAGTCATCGGAGGAAACTGTGGAGGACATCCTTTCCCTTTGAATGAGCACTTTAAAAAAATCAAGAAAAGAGGAATATCGGTCAACTTTGGAAGCTTTGTCGGCCACAACACGATCAGACAAGAGGTGATGGGCTTCAAGATGAGCAATCCTACAGAAGAAGAAATGATTAAGATGAAAGCTCTGATTGATCAAGAAATGAAAGCTGGAGCCTTGGGATTTTCAACTGGCCTCTCTTACCTTCCAGGAACTTATTCTAATACAGAGGAAATCGTTCAGCTCGCCTCGGTCATCTCCGGCTACGGCGGGATCTACGCTTCCCATATCAGAGACCAAGGACTGCGCATAACAGAAGCCATCGAAGAAGCCATCTCCATCGGCGAAAAAAACGATATCCCTGTCCAAATCTCCCACATCAAGCTTGCCGATGAGGCAGTCTGGAATCAATTGGAAAAAATAACAAATCCAATAGAGGAGGCCCGGAGTAGAGGAGTCGAAGTCACCGTTGACCAGTACCCCTACACAGCCACCAGCTCTGGCTTTGACAGCAGTTTTCCTTCCTGGGCTTTTGAAGGCGGCAAGGAAAAATTCCTGGAAAGACTCAAAGATGAAAAAGCCTATGAAGAAATAAAATCTTATATAATAAAAAGAAGGTTGAGCTCAATAAGAGGAATCAACAAATTGGAAACGATTTATATCGCAAGCTCCCAGAGATTTCCTGAGCTCGAAGGCAAGAGCCTTCAGGAAATCCTTGTTTCCAAGGGAAAGAAGCCCACCGTAGATAATGCAGCCGATTTAGTCATCGATATCGAGAAAAACGGTGGAGCTTCGGCTGTTTTCTTCCAGATGGACGAGAAAGATGTCGAGAATCTGATGCGCATCCCTTACACCATGTACGCTTCTGATGGAGGGATTGAGGTCGTCGGGCGCGGAGTTCCTCATCCAAGAAACTATGGAACTTTTCCCAGGATCATTGCCTGCTATGTCAGAGAGAAGAAAATCCTGCCCTTGGAGGAAGCAGTGAGGAAGATGACCTCCATGCCCGCTCAGACACTGAGACTGAAAGAGAGAGGTTTGATTAAAGAGGGGATGTTTGCCGACATAACGATTTTTGACGAAAATGAATTTGAGGACAAGGCCACTTTGGCCGAGCCTCATCGATTTAGCCTGGGGCTTAAGTATGTCATCGTCAACGGAGAGCTTGTCGTTGAAAACGGAAAACAGAATTCGAAACATCCTGGAATGATTATTTATGGAAGAGGAAAAAAATGAAGGTTAATCTTCTCCGAGTAAGAGTTTTTAATTAAAAGTGGTGATAAAGTTGAACCCAAACAGGGCAGTTGAGTTTCTCCTGGCCAGAGGGAATCTGCCCATCCTTTATTGGCTGAAAAAAGAGATCCTTGAGGTTCCAGCAGACAGGGAATACAAGAATCTGCAGAAATTCGCGGCGAGAATAAGGATTATAAAATCGCAAAAATCAAACGGCGGCTGGTGCAAAAGGAAGTACGAAGGCCATCCACGCTGGGAGAAAACATATTATATTGTTGAAACATTGAGAAATCTTTTCAAACTCTACGATTATGGCTGCTCGCTCGATGAACCAGGGATTCAAAAGGCCGTTAACTTCCTGTTTTCAACACAGTCCAAAGAAGGTGATTTCCGTGGTGCCTATCTCAATGAATATTCTCCAACTTATCATGCCTTGACCCTCGAGATTCTCTGCCTCTATGGCCTTGACTGCGATAGAAGGACGCAAAAAGGATTCCGCTGGATCATCAAAAACAGGCAGGAGGATGGGGGTTGGGTTATTCCCTATCGGACCATTAACCAGAGACAGCTAAAAAATCGTTATAATTTCAGAGCTCAGCTAAAGCTCGAGCCCGTCAAGCCTGACAAATCCCGGCCCTTCTCACATCTCGTGACCGGCATGGTGCTCCGGGCTCTCGCCGCTTCCCCCATTTGGAGAAAGAGCAAAGAGTGCAAAAGAGCCGGTGAGTTGGTGCTCAATCGGTTTTTCAAGGAGGATAAATATGACGACCATCGTCCTCCCACCTTCTGGGAGGAAATCACCTATCCCTTCTGGGGAACCGATATTTTAAGCAGCCTTGATTCTCTCTCCAGGCTGGGCTTCAGTGCGGAAGATGAAAGAATCAAAAGAGGCCTAGAATGGCTGATGAAAAAACAGACTGACCAAGGCTACTGGGAAGCAGGAAATAAAAAGTCAACTTTAGAAGACCATCTCTGGGTGACATTTGCCGTCTTGAGAGTCTTGAAAAGATTCGGATTAGTTGAAATTTAGTCTTTTCTGAAGCTCTGGGTTCAATGGATACGCTGTGTAGTGAGCTTTTCTAATTCATTGAGAACATTGAGAAGCCGGGCTTTGACAAGATGGAAATCCTTATTCGTTCTCGCCCTTTCCTCTGAATCCTCATGCCAGAGGAAGATATCATTGAAATAATGACTCCCGGATAAACAATTCTTGATATTTCTTACGAGTCTTTGAAGAGAATCAACGTTGAATTCTACTTTAGAGATGATATTTTCTGCCTCATCATGAAAATGGTTGAAAACATTTGCCCATTCTGAATTGTCTCCTCTCTTGAACAAGGCGGCTGTTTCGCTCAACAAAAGAGCAAGCTCCTCAACTCTCCATCTTTCTATTTTCTGCATGGAATCCAAATGATTACAAATTTGGCAGAAAAAATCGAGATAAATTTTTTTTGAAAAGGGGACCAGACTATTTTAAAATCAGGGAAGTCATGGCTGGAAGAACACAATGAGATATTTCTTGAGCTTGGGCAGCAACCTTGGAGACCGAGAAAAAAATTTAACCCGTGCCCTTTCTCTTCTACAGAAGAAAGGAGTTAAAATCCGCAAGACTTCTTCTCTTTATGAAACTCAGCCAGTTGACATCTCATCCAAAGCCTGGTTCTACAACCAGGTGGCGGAGGTTCAGGTTGAGATCGAGCCAAAAGAGCTCTTGGCCTTGGTCAAGAGAATTGAGAAAAAAATGGGAAGAAAAGCTGAGGGCCGAGAGATTAACCGAATTATCGATATAGATATTCTTTTAGCCGAGGGAAGAATTATCCACACCAAAGAGCTGGAAATTCCCCATCCCAAGATGGAAAAGAGAAATTTTGTTCTTCTTCCTCTCCTGGAGATTTCCCCTGATACAGTCCATCCCAAGCTGGGAGAAAGCATAAGAGTCCTCTGGGAAAAATCAAAGGACCGCTCGGTTGTCATTCAACTCTGAGGTCAATCATCAGGACATCAGGCGAAAAATCTAGCACTAGCAAAATAAAAAGAGAGCCGCTTTTTTACGGGAGCATCCGCAAATCCGTTGTATAGAGAGAATCAGGCTGGGTGTCGACAAGACCAAGCCTGATCCATAAGGAAGCTTTTCACCATTGATAAAAAATTTTTTCCTTCTTTACATCTAAGTCTATTTTGGGCTAATTAATATAATATGAAAAAAATAGCTTTCATATTTTTAGTGCCTTTCATCTTAACTGTACAATCCTTCGCCGTTGAAATCAAAGGCGAGGTTGTAAATCTTGAAGGAAAGCCTGTCGCCCAAGCCGTCATTTTCCACCGCTCAAGCGGCAGCAGAGCTCTCTCGGATGAAGAAGGCCGTTTCAGCCTTTCTATCCCGGAAAAAGGGAAGATAAGGCTGGAAATCATTCACCAGGACTATATCGAGCAGGAAATTGCCCTCTCAGCCAAAGACCTTCAGAGGGGAATCGTGATAAAGCTAGTTCCTTACATAATCCAGAGAGAAGAGATAGTGGTCACTGCCTTGAGGTATCCTGAATCCTCGGCAAGCGTCCCTGCCGCTGAGACAGTCGTTTCCAAAGAAACGCTCGAAGAAAAGATGGCTCCAAACATCACCGAAGGTCTTTCCAGCCTTCCTGGAGTCTCGAATATTGGAACAGGCGGCTTTTCCATAGTTCCCAACATCCGTGGCTTGGCAAGAAGCAGGGTGCTGATTTTGGTCGACAATGCCCGGATAACAAGCGACAGGCGAACAGGTCCGAACGCTTCGTTTATCGAAAGCAACGATATCGAAACGATAGAAGTCTTGAGAAGCCCATCCTCTGTCTTTTACGGCTCTGATGCTATTGGAGGTGTTATCCATATCCTGACCAAAAAGCCGGCCATGGAAGGAGGGATCAAGGGAAACATCAACCTCAAATACGGCTCGGTAAACCAGGAAAAAGGAATTGGCTTTTCGTTGGAGGGGAGCAAGAAAACCACGGGCTTTTATCTCTCTTTCCAGGGCGATGATGCCGAGAATTACTCCTCACCTCAGGGTGAAGTTCTCCAGTCTTATTTCACCCAAGGAACACTCTTTGGAAAAGTCTCGCACATAACAAAGAAGAGAGAGATTCACCTCAGCCTTCTCGGGTCAAGGGGGAAAAACATCGGGAAGCCGGCCCAGGACGCCTCAACCAGGCCCACCTGGTATCCACGAGAAACGCAGAACCTTCTCCAGTTTCATTGGCTCGAGAAGGGTATTTTTGGAGGTGGGGAGCTGGCCTTCCAGGCCTTTCTTAATCCCAATTTCCTGGAAACAAAAAGAGAAAGATTCGAGCCGTATAGAACAGAGGAATCCAGGACTGAAAGCAAAGACTATGGATTCCATCTATCGTACAGGAAAAAAGTCGGACAGCGTCTCGGCTTGACAGGAGGAGCTGACTTTTATGGAAGAGCCTCGGTAAAGGCAAAAAATGTCTACAACACTTATGATTCAGATCTTGACCCTTCAGGAAATCTAGTGGAGTCTATCGAAGAATGGCCCTTTACTCAAGGAGACAGGAAAGACCTTGGTCTCTTCTTCTCGGCTGATTACTCAGGCCTAAAAAATTTAGATCTGGTGGGTGGGGTTCGCTGGGATTTCTTGCGATTGAAGGCACTTCAGGGAGACACTCCCCCTGCTCAGAGAAGAGACTACAGCACCTGGACAGGATTTCTGGGTTTTTCTTTCAAAATCAGAGAAGAGATAATTGCCTTTGCCAATCTGTCCAAAGCCTACAGAGCTCCGGGCCCGAGCGAATTATTCTATACGGGAATAACAGGCCGGGGAATGATCATCTCCCAACCAGGCCTTAAGCCGGAGACCAGTCGTAACCTTGATGGAGGTCTGAAATTCATCTTCAAGCGATGGTTCCTTGGTCTCTATTCTTTCTATTACGAGATAGATGATTTGATCGAGCGCTATCTTCTTGACCCAGCACAAAGAATTTACACTTATGGGAATATCGATCAAGGCAAGATCAATGGATATGAGGTCGAACTGGAATACTACCCTCTCCAGGGCTGGAAAATATTCGGCAACTTCTTATCATTCACGGGAAAGAGCAAAATCACCGAAAATCCCTTGAATGACATACCTGCTCAGCGCATTTATTTTGGAACACGATTATGGATTGGCCGTTTCTCCACAGAAATCAATACAACTCTTCAGCAGAGTCAAAATAATCCAGGACCGGCAGAGATTGAAATTCCTGGCTATGGAGTGGTCAACCTAAAAGCCAGCTATTTCTTTAGGCAAAATCTCCGCCTCTACTTCACCCTTTCCAACCTCCTCGATAAATTCTATCTAGCCAGGCCTGACCCTGATGGAATCGAAAATCCTGGCAGGAATCTCATCATTGGCGCGAGCTATTCTTTTTAAAATTTTAAAATAGAGAGTTGAATCTCATCAATTTTACAATTGAATACGATGTCTGCCATTCAACTTCTCGTTTTCCTTCGATCATCGCCGATAAATTCGAGAAGCCGGAAGCGAAAAGCAGAGGAAACAGGTATAAACAAAGGCTTGGGCAAGCTAAATTAATAAAAGTTTGAAATTATAATCATAAAAGGAGGGTAAAATGAAGATAGCCATTTTCAAAAAAGAGTTTATAGTTTTCTTTACTCTTGTCCTTCTGCTTTCACCTTTTGCTCTTGGGCAGTCACGGCCTTATACTCTGGAATCCGTTATGAGCTATGCTTTCCCATCAGACTTGGTGGCCTCTCCCCAAGGAGATGTCGTAGCCTGGGTCTTTGACTGGCAGGGCAAGCGGAACATCTGGATCGCCAAAGGACCTGAGTATAAAGCTCAGCAGCTCACCCAATATTCTCTTGACGACGGCCAGGACTTGGGGGAGCTAGCCTTTAGCTCAGACGGGACAATTATCGTTTTCGTCAGAGGCGGCACAGCCAACAGGGCTGGAGAGAATCCCAATCCCACTTCCAATCCTGAGGGAGCTGAACAGGCTGTATGGGCGATTAAAGTTGAAGGAGGCGATCCCTGGAAAATCGGGCTGGGAAACAATCCTTTGCCTTCACCGCTTGGAAATTCACTGGTTTATAGCCTCAGGAATCAAATCTATTTTGCATCCATAGATGGCTCTTCCAAACCAGAGCCGCTCTTTAAAGCCCGTGGAAACAACGGCTCTCCTCTTTGGTCTCCTGACGGCTCAAAGCTTGCTTTTGTCAGCAGAAGAGAAGACCACAGCTTCATCGGAGTTTACGATTTCAAAAACAAATCAATAATGTGGATTTCGCCCTCTG
>CAZJXZ010000127.1:0-7244 GCA_964549955.1 uncultured Eubacteriales bacterium | reverse complement strand
TAGAAAGGCTTTTGAAGCATGGCTGAATTGAGGATGTTTTGAGTTTCATAAACCGCTTTACCTCAGGAGCATGGAATGACTAAGGAATTTGCCTTTCCATCACTCGATGCCTATTTGGTCAAGATGCTGGAATTGGGAGCCTCGGATTTATTCTTACGCTCAAATTCTTCGCCTGCCTATCGCATTAACGGCAGAATCCAGAGGACAGACCTGCCTGCTCCGAGCGAAGAAGATATGAGAACGAGCCTGGGCAAGGTTCTTACACCTGTCGCCAAACGCAGGTTTGATGAATCTCCTGATATCGACATCGCTTACACGCTTCCGGGAAAAGGGCGTTTTCGCCTCAACCTCTTCATGCACCAAGGCCAGCTTGGCCTGGCGGCTCGGGCCATTCCTGTTGGAAACGTGCAGTTTAAAGCGCTGAACCTTCCGCCAGTTGTGCTTAAAATGGCTGATGCTCACGCTGGCTTGATTCTTATCGTCGGGCCGACCGGCTGCGGCAAGTCGACGACGCTGGCTTCCTTGGTTCACCACATCAATTCAACCCGTCTGGCGCACATCGTCACCATCGAGGACCCCATCGAATTTGTTCACGATGAGATTCGTTCCCTTATCCATCAACGCCAAGTGGGTTATGACACCGAATCTTTTGCCACGGCCCTGCGCCATATTGTACGGCAAAGCCCGGATGTCATCCTTATCGGTGAGATGCGAGACGCCGACACCATGCAGACTGCCCTCTCTGCTGCTTTAACCGGTCATTTGATTCTCTCCACACTTCATACGACGAATGTCGTCCAGTCTGTGGACAGGATTCTCAGCTACTTTCCTCCAGAGGCCAGAGCCCAAGCCCAGACCGACCTGGCGATAACCCTGGTCGGCATAGTCTCCATGCGCCTTCTCCGCATGGCCGACGGCTCGGGCCGCATTCCTGCTGTCGAGATTCTTCTCGGAACGCCCACTGTTCGCCGTCTCATCAAAGAAGGAGAGTTGGTCGAGATCTATGATCTCATGAAGCGCAGCACGGATGTCGGCATGTGCACTTTGAACCAGTCACTTGTGGAGCTGGTGCAATCAGGGAATGTCACTCAGGAAGAAGCCCTGCCTCATGCGCCGAACCCGGAGGAATTCCGCTTGAACATCCAGGGCATGTTCACCGGCATCGACTCCATCGACCTCCGGGCGAAAAAGAAGAAAGATGAGCAGGAGAAACAATGAAGCAAGAGACATCGCCTCAAACAAAATCGCCACCCTTGCTGGAGCTCGATGATAAGGCTCAGCTGAGCATGAAAATGCTCTTTGAGCATTCGGCGCGCATCGGGGCCAGTGATTTGATCATCACCGCCGGAGCGCCGCCCACCGTTCGCGTTGACGGCGAGCTTTATCCGGCTACAGAAGCCTCTCTCCCTCCGGAGAGCAGCAAAAAGTTGATCTGGTCTCTCCTCAATGAGACCCAGCAGGAAATGTTCGAGCGCAACCGGGAGCTGGATTTCTCGCTGGCAGTTACCGGCAGCCTGCGCTTCCGAGCCAATATCTATTATCAGAAAGGAGCTGTGGCCGGCTCCTTTCGCCTGATTCCGCGCGAGATCCCATCGTTGAAGGACCTCGGTCTTCCGCCCATCGTCAAGGAATTGACTCTGCGCTCAAAGGGATTGATCCTTGTCACCGGGCCGACCGGCTCGGGCAAGACCACCACACAAGCAGCCATGATCGACCTGATCAACAGCAGCCAACGGTGCCACATTGTCACCGTCGAGGACCCGATTGAGTTTGTCCACGAAAACAAGAAGGGCATCGTCGACCAGAGGGAGGTCTATGCCGATACACTGAGCTTTGCCAATGCTCTCAAGTATGTCCTGCGGCAGAATCCGGACGTCATCCTGGTGGGAGAGATGAGAGACATGGAGACCATCGCCGCGGCATTGACAGCAGCAGAGACAGGGCACCTGGTCATCGCCACACTCCACACCAACGACGCGGTGCAGAGCATTGACCGCATCGTCGATGTCTTCCCGCCTCACCAACACGCCCAGATTCGGACGCAGCTCGCCTTCGCTCTGATCGGCGTTATCGCCCAGCAATTGATCCCCAAGGCAAACGGTGAGGGGAGGATTCTGGCTGCCGAGATCCTCATCAAGAATTATGCGGTGGCCACTCACATCCGGGAAGAGAAGACTCACCAGACGCGGTCCATCATGGAAGCCTCGCGCGCAGAAGGCATGATCACCATGGACCACCGCCTCAAAGAGCTCTATGAGGCAGGAGAGATAAGATACGAAGAGGTCGCCCGCCGAGTCAGCTCACCGGCTTTCCTCAAGGAGGTTCGCCTCTCCAAGAGGGATCGTTAAATACAAGCCAAATTCAAGGGAATTAAAGGGAGAATTAAAGGGACATAACACCTAATTCATAGTCCATAATTCTTCTGAATTAAATTTTGGGGAAGGGCATAATTAACAAATTAAGGGGACACAGCACTTAATTCTTTCGATTTAAATTTTGTGTCTTCTCATATTGCTTAATATTTTGAATTAATTATCCCCATAAATAGAAGTTATTGAGCTTCAAGTGCAAAGGTTGGCTTTCTTGTCTTCCATCTGCCGCGAGTAAAATCCGGAACCTGAAGAGGAACACTTCCTTTGGCGATGGATTCTTCAGATAGAGGGCCATGGGCACACATAATCACCGAGTCATAGACATCGATCGGAGTCTGGGTTTTATTCCGCACAGCTTCGAGGAAGAGTTTTAATTCCAGATAATCTGTTCCTCCATGGGAATAGTTTCCGGCGTCATCGCGAATGGCCTTCCACCAGGAATGCTCATACTTCTCTTGGTAAGGGTCAAAAGGCTCCCATTGGTGGTATTCGGGGCTTATACCGGTGAGATAGACTGAATTCCTCTGCTCGTTGTAGATTCCGCGTGTTCCCTGAATCATCCAGCGATTGTCGTAGGGGCGGGGGAGCTGCATGTCGTAGTTGATGACGATGGATCTTCCCCTTTTTGTTCTGACAACCGTGGTAACGATGTCTCCCTGGGCATACTTCCGCTTGGCATTGGGATGGTCAGGCCCGAAGCGACGGATGAAATAATCATTTATGCCAAAACAATCTGTGGCGGTTGAAGTGATGTAGTCAAAATAATCTCCGCAGCCGATGTCCATCCAGCTCCAGACAGGGCCAAGTTGATGGGTTGGGTACTGGTCGCGGTTGTGCTGGAGCAGATATTTGGCGGGCCAGCGGTCTTCTCCTGTTTCCGGGTCAAAGAACCAGTGGTCGATGCAGTCGTGAGAATGAGCGCAATGGCAGTGGACAATCTCACCCAGAAGGCCTTGGCGAATCATGTTCAGGATAGCCAGGTTGTCACGACGGAAGCTCCAGTTTTCGAGCATCATGCAGGGAAGGCGAGTCTGCTCATAGGTCTTCACCAGCTCCCAGCATTCCTTTATGGTGTAGGCAGCCGGGACTTCGACAGCGGCATATTTGCCGGCTTTCATGGCATAGACAGCCATGGGGGTGTGCCATTCCCAGTAAGTGGCAATGATAACAGCGTCGATGTCATCACGGTTCATGAGGTCCTTGAACGCATACTCATCTTTTCCATAGCCTTCGGGCTTTTTCTGTCCGGACTTGACCACCATTTCCTGGGCCATCTCCAGATGGGGCGGCTGAATGTCGCAGAGAGCTGGTATCTCGACGCCTTTCATATTCAGTAAGATTCCCAGCAGTCCACGGCCGCGATTGCCTGTGCCCACGACAGCGACCCGAACCGGTTTCTCGACAGGCTGTGAGCTTGACAAATTAAAACCCGCCCTCTTCGCTGCCAGACTCAAGCCTGCAGCGGCATTTATTTTAAGAAAGTCTCTCCGGCTGATGGGCATTTGTATTTTCCTCCTTTTTTGAAGATAAAAGATAATTCACGCTTCATTTTTTACATATTATCGATTCTAGCAAAGTCTATCAATGGAATTTCTCCAAAAAATTGACTTCCTCTCCCCCAAATCGGTATATATAATTGAAATAATGCTCGTATAATGTCTGAGAGGAAAATATGGAAATGAAGCAGGCCTTATTAATCGCCCTGCCTCTCGTTATTATTAACTTGATATTCGTCGTTATCGCTCTCGTTGACCTTTCCAAGAAGAAAAAGGTCTTATGGGGAAGCAAAGTCATCTGGGTCATTCTTATTCTCTTTGTGCAGTTTGTCGGATGGATTCTATACTTCCTCATCGGAAAAAAGGAAGAATGAGTATTGGCTAAAAGAATGGATGCAGCTATCTTATGTGAAGGCCTCTCAAAAAATTACGGAGAAGTCAAGGCTCTCAAGAATTTAAACCTGGAGATAAAGAGTAATCTCATCCTCGGATTCCTGGGCGTAAACGGCGCCGGCAAGACCACGACCATAAAGCTGCTGAACAGCCTTATCAAGCCCACCTCTGGACGGGCATTCGTCTGCGGGATGCCGATCGATGAGAATCAGATGGCAATCAAAAGTCTGGTTGGATATCTCAGCCAGGAGCCAGCGTTTTACCAGTGGATGACAGGAAGAGAGTTTCTCAATTATATCGGCAGTATTTTTGGAATAAGAAAGAGCCTATTGAAGGAACGAGTCAGCCATCTTCTGGAGGAAGTCGGCCTTTCTGATTCCGCAAACCGCCGCCTGGGCGGATATTCAACAGGAATGAAACAGCGCTTGGGAATCGCCCAAGCCTTGATCAATGATCCGAAAGTTCTTTTCCTGGACGAGCCTGTCTCCTCTCTTGATCCTGTGGGCAGAGCCCACGTCCTCGAAATCATCAAATCCTTGAAAGGAAGGGCGACAATTTTCATGTCAAGCCATATCCTTAACGATATCGAAAGAATCTGCGATGAAGTGGCCATCATCGACAGGGGAGAGCTGGTCATTCATGAAAAGCTGTCTCGCTTGAAGGAAAAATATATTTCCCCGGCTGTCCTCGTTCAGTGCAAAGAGCCTCTCGAGAAATTTAAGGATTTTCTCCAGCAGCAGGACTATATCCAGCGGGTAGAATTCCCGGACACGGAAGGCAAAGACGGCAAAGAGAAATTCAGTTTGAAAATAGTCTTCGCAGATTTTGAAAAAGGAAAAAGAGTCCTGCCTAAGCTGGTCGTTGAAAGCGGCTTAACCTTAATCAAGTATGAAATGCTGACGCCCACTCTGGAGGATGTCTTCATGAAGCTCATCGATAAGGGGGAGAAAAGAGGAGAATCGGCCTAATGTTCGTTGCTGCTTTCAAGAAAGAGTGGAAGGAGAGCCTCAGAAGGCACAGGATTCTTGTCGTCATCGGCATTTTTCTTATTCTGGGCATCATCTCCCCTGTCGGAGCCAAACTGTTGCCCAAAATGCTGGAGATGATGGCCACAAAAACCAACACTCAGGGAATTCAAGTTTCATTCACCAGGGAACCGATGGCCGGCGACGCCATTTTTCAATACAACAAGAATTTCAGCATGCTCCCCATCTTGATTGTGCTTCTGGCCATGGGTCTTGTCGCTGAGGAGAAGACAAGAGGGACGGCTGAAATGATTCTGTCCAAGCCCGTTTCCCGCTTTTCCTTCATTTTTTCCAAGTTTGCCTGTCTGGCCCTGGTCATTCTCATCGGCGCGGCGAGCGGAGGCGTTGTCTGCCTATTTTATACCTCAATACTCCTCGGCGGAGTTGATATCGGGAAATACCTCTTTCTGAATTTTCTTTTGTTCTTTTACCTTGTGCCATTCATTTCGATTACTTTATTTATGAGCGTTGTCATAAAGAATATTGCCGGCGCAGCCATTTCGGGAATTGGGTTTTACTTTTTCTTTATGATAGTCGGTGTTATTCCTGGAATAAACAGATTCACACCGCAGGGAATCTATTCATATACCGCGAAGATGGTTCTAAACTCTCCTTCCACAGAGTGGATTGTTCCCTTTATATCATCCTTACTGATAACTGTCGTCTCATTTCTTTTATCAATTGTTATTTTTGAAAAGCAGGAAATTTAGTTTGTATCTTGTTCATGAATCGTGAGAAATTGGGGAAATCGAGGGACAAGACCCGATATTTTGAAATCTGGATCGTGTCCCCGACTTCCAGACAATCTAACATCTTTTCTTTTGAATTCATCAAAAATCCGAGTTAGTTAAATACAGATAAAAAATCCTTAGTCCGCCGGGAAAGGAGGAAAACAATGATTCATCGAATGATGACAATAAAAATCCTGGTCCTGTTGCTGGCCTGTGGGCTGCTGGTCATGGGACAGACGGCCGGACGTGAGATCGTTAGACTTGACCAGGGTTGGCGTTTCGCCTTCGGCCATGCCGCCGACCCAGGCAAGGATTTCCTGTTCGGCAGAGGCATGTCCTATGCCAAGGTCAACAGTTGGGTCGGCGCTGTGCAGCCTGGGTTCAACGACGCCACCTGGCGTCCGCTCGACCTTCCTCATGATTGGATTCCCGAGCTTCCCTTTGTCCAGTCCCCATACAGCGAAGAGCTCAAGTACCACGGATTCAAGCCTGTTGGCCGAGTTTTTCCGGAATACTCAATTGGCTGGTACCGCAAGCACTTTTTTATTCCAAGAGACGACCAAGGCAAGCGCATCTCTATCGATTTCGACGGCGTCTTCCGCGAGTGCTATGTCTGGCTGAACGGCTGCCTTCTTGGCCGTCATGAGGGAGGCTACTCGCCTTTCGGCTTCGATGCCACCGACTTGATTAACTACGGCGCCGAGAATACGCTCGTTGTCCGTGTGGATGCCACTCATAACGAAGGCTGGTTCTATGAAGGCGCAGGAATCTACCGTCATGTCTGGCTCATAAAAACCTCGCCTCTCCACATTGCCAAATGGGGAACTTATGTCACATCCGAGGTTCAAGGCAAATCAGCCACATTGAAAATAGAAACAGAGATCAGCAACGATTCAGAGAAGCAAGTCGTGGCGACTCTGATTTCGGCCATTTTCGACCCGTCAGGCAAAGACACAGCTACTGCCACAAATGCCTATCTAACTATCAGTCCATGGCAGACCATGACTGTCCGCCAGTCGGTGAAGATTTCTGAGCCTGTGCTCTGGTCGATTGAACACCCCGCACTCTACAAGCTCGTTTCCACGATTCATCAGGAAAGCAAGAAAGTCGATGAGTATGCGACTCGCTTCGGCATCCGAACCATCCTTTTCGACCCGGACAAAGGATTCTTTCTCAACGGCCAGCGGGTGCAGATTCAGGGAGTTTGCTGCCATCATGACCACGCCG
>CAZJXZ010000126.1:4132-7404 GCA_964549955.1 uncultured Eubacteriales bacterium | reverse complement strand
TATTTTGGCGATGAAGACCCGATGGGCAAGGTTCTCAACGTCACCGATGAGTATAACCAGTACGACTTTTTGATTACCGGAGTCTTGAAGAACATTCCTCTTAATTCCCATTTCAGGTTCGATTTTCTCGCCTCTTTTATCACCCTTGAAAAACACTATCGCTTCAATCTGCCAAACTGGTTCAATCATGCTTATTACACCTATCTTCTCCTCGAGAAAGGCTGCAACCCCAAAGACTTGGAGAAAAAATTTCCGGGCTTGGTCGAGAAATATACGGGAAAAGTGGGAGCATCTGTTTTGAAGCCTCATCTTCAGCCTTTAAGCTCCATTCACCTCCATTCCCATCTTCAATCCGAGATTGAGGCCAACAGCGATATTGCCTATGTTTATGTTTTTTCAGCCATCGCCTTTTTTATCCTGCTCATTGCCTGCATGAATTTCATGAACCTGGCCACAGCCAGATATGCTTGCCGGACGAGGGAAGTCGGGGTGAGAAAAGTCGTCGGTGCCCGCCGGCCTCAGCTCATCAGGCAATTCCTGGGAGAATCGATTTTGTTTTCGCTGGTTGCTCTTCCTGTCTCCATACTCCTGGTCGAGCTCCTGCTGCCTGCTTTCAGCTCTTTAATCGGGAGAAAATTGGCTTTCAATTATTTCAGCAACTGGCTGGTTCTCATTGGCCTATTGGGAGTGACTTTTCTTGTCGGCTGCCTCTCCGGAATTTATCCTGCGCTCTTTCTTTCGGCATTCGAGCCGGTTAAAGTTTTGAAGGGAACATTCCTTTCAGGCTCAAGAGGCGCCCATCTCAGGAAAGGATTGATTGTCTTTCAGTTTGCCATCTCCATCATTCTCATGGTCTCCACGGCAGTCATCATCAACCAGGTTGATTACTTGAGAACAAAAAAGCTTGGATTCCAGAAGGAGCAGGTTCTAGTCCTGCCTTTAAGGAGCAAGGAGACGAGGATCAGGCATGAGCTCTTGAAATACGAATTCTTGAAAAACCCTCGAATCATGAAGGTGACCATGTCCTCTGGACTGCCAGGAAGGATACGCCACTATTGGGCTATTAATTCTCAGCTGACTGAAGAGCTTTTTGCTGCTAAGAAAAAGGTCATGTCAGCTTGGGTGCTGATGGTTGACCACGATTTCATTAAGACCTTAGGCATGGAGATCATCGAAGGCCGGGATTTTTCTAGAGATTTCGCGACCGATGAAAAGGAAGCTGTGATCATCAACGAACAAGCGGCAAAGGAATTCGGATGGACATCGCCTCTGGGGATGAGGGTCAAGACCGAGAACATGGACGGCTATGTCATCGGCGTGGTCAAGGATTTTCATTTTAAGCCCCTTTACCAGCTCATCGAGCCGATTGTCATCTACATCAAACCAAGCTTTTTTGAGTATGCTTCGCTGAGAATTTCACCCGATGGCATTCCTTCCACCCTTGCCGATTTGAAGGACAAATGGAAGGAGTTGGCGCCTGATCAGCCTTTTGAATATTTTTTCCTCGACAGCGATTTTGACAGCGTCTATCGCTCCGAAGAAAGAGTGGGGAAGCTGACCGGAAGCTCGACACTTCTTGCCATTTTCATCGCCTGTCTTGGCTTGTTCGGGCTGGCTTCCTTTACCGCAGAGCAGCGGACAAAGGAGATCGGCATCCGCAAAGTCCTCGGAGCTTCCATACCAGCCGTTGTCGCACTCCTCACCAGAGAATTCACAAAATGGGTCGTGGTGGCCAACATCGTCGCCTGGCCTGTGTCCTATTTTGTCATGCACCGCTGGCTTCAGAATTTTGCCTACCGCACCAACATCGGGCTCCTGAATTTTCTTCTGGCAGCGGCCGTGACCTTGACCGTCGCCCTGCTCGCTGTCAGCTACCAGGCGATTAAAGCCGCAGCAGCTAATCCGGTCGAGGCACTGAGGTATGAATGATGGAACGAATAAACATGGCCTTAAGCAAAGGCCAGATGTAGATAGGGAGGAGAACCATGATTAAAAACTATTTCAAGATTGCGCTGCGCAATATCTTCCGCTACAAATTATATTCTTTAATCACCATCGCTGGCCTGGCCGCAGGTCTGGCGAGCTGCTTCCTGATCCTCCTTTTCGTCCAGTTCGAGCTCAGCTATGACCGTTTTCATCTTAAAGCCCCGCAAATCTTTCGCCTGGCCATGGACCATGGATTCATCGCTCCAGGACGAGCCTTCAAACATACAGGAACCTGCGCTCCCCTGGCTTCAGCTCTGCTTAAGGAATTTCCAGAGATTAGGGATGCAGTGCGCATTGATAGCCCCCTCAGAAGAAACACTCTGATATTTATCCGCAAGGGAGAAGAATGGATAAAAGAGGAGAAGTTCATGCTGGCTGACTCTTCACTCTTTTCCACATTCTCCTTTCCCTTTCTTAAAGGCGACCCTGAAAGAGCACTGGAAGAACCTTATTCCATGGTTTTGACTGAAGAGATGGCGCAGAAGTATTTCGGGAGCAGGGATGCTGTGGGCAAAATGATCTCCATTCAACGCCGCGATGCTTTTATTTCTGCCGCCGGCCAATCTTCGATATTTAATTTTATGGTTACCGGAGTCGTGAAAAATATCCCGCCTAACTCCCACTTTCACTTTGACTTTGTCATTCCTTATGCCTTGCTGAACACCTTTTATGGCTTCAATTACCTGGAAAGCTGGCACTCCTTTAACTTTGTCACATATATCCTTTTGCGTCCGGAAGCGTCTGGGGCTGAGTTGGAAAAGAAGTTTCCGGCTTTTGTGAAAAAATACATGGGTGAAAATGGTAGGCAACCGAGTATGTTCCTTCAGCCTCTGACCCGCATCCATCTCTATTCCCATCTCTTTGGCGAGATCGAAGCCACGAGCGACGTCAAATACCTCTATTTTTATTCAATCATCGGATTCCTGATCCTGATCATTGCCTGTATCAACTTTATAAACCTCTCCACGGCACGTGCCTCGCTGCGCAGCCGCGAGGTCGGTATGAGGAAGGTTGTCGGCGCTCAGCGCAAACAGCTCATCAACCAGTATCTGAGTGAATCAGTTGTCCTTGCCTTATTCGCCTTGCCTTTGGCTGTTATTCTGGTCGAGCTTTTCCTTCCTCTCTTCAATAGCATCGTCAAGCGCAGCATGGCCATCCGCTATTTCGCTGACATCAAGATGACGCTGGCCATGATTGGCATCGCCCTCCTGGCCGGACTTATTTCAGGAGTCTATCCTGCCTTCCTGATATCAGCTTATCAGCCGGTCAAGGTCCTGAAAGGAATC
>CAZJXZ010000126.1:0-4032 GCA_964549955.1 uncultured Eubacteriales bacterium | reverse complement strand
GAGCCTCTCATCCTCCATAACTCCAGAAGGTTTATCCGCTTTCTTCTGGTCAAAATAGGGCCGGGCGACATCGATGCCGCTCTTCAATCTATGAGAAAAGTATGGAAGTCGTTCGAGCCCGATATCCCCTTTGAATTCGTTTTTCTCGATGTCCAAATAAACACACTTTACCAGAATGAACAGCGGACAAGGACGATTTTTGCCATCGCTTCCTTCCTGACTATCTTCATCGCCTCTCTGGGGCTCTTTAACCTGGCCTCCTTCAGCATCATCCGACGCACCAAAGAGATAGGCATCCGCAAGGTTTTGGGTGCTTCGGCCTCCCGAGTTGCGGTCATGCTTTGTGGCGACTTCGTCCGCCTAGTGATTCTGTCCAATATCATCGCTTGGCCGGTGGCTTATTATGCCATGAGCCGCTGGTTGCAGAATTTTGCTTACCGGGTTAACATCGGCCTTATTCCCTTTATTCTCTCAGCTGTGCTGGCGCTTTTTATTGCTCTGCTCACCATCTTTTTCCACTCACTCAAAGCTGCCTTGGCCAACCCCGTGGAGGCACTGAGGTATGAGTAGCTGCCAAAGGTTGATAGGGCTTGAAGGATTCGGTTAAAGGAGGCAGCGAGCCGTGTTCAGGAATTATATCAAGACTTCTTTCAGAAATCTGAAGGCCTATAAAATATACTCTTTGATCAATATCGCCGGTCTGGCCATCGGAATGGCCTGTTTTCTCTTCATCTTTATCTATGTCTCCGACGAAATGAGCTACGACAGGTTCCATAAAAAAAGAGAGCAGATTTACCGCGTCAGCTATGAAATAAACCATCAAGGCAAGACAACCCTGACGGCTCAGACGCCGGCGCCCCTCGGCCCTGCCTTGCTCAAGGAATACCCTGAAGTTAAAAATTACGTCAGGTTCTCCCGTTTTGAGGTTAGCGTCCGCTATCAAGGAGATACCTATGCCGAAAAATTTCTTTTTGCCGATGAAAGCCTTTTTGATGTCTTCACCTTTCAGCTCCTGAAGGGAGACCCGAGAACAGCTCTCAAAGAGCCGGATTCTATTGTCCTGACAGAAGAGATGGCGGAAAAATATTTTGGCCGAGAAGAGCCGATGGGGAAAATCCTGACTGTCAACGAGAATCAGGATTTTAAAGTCCGAGGCATCTTGAAGAACATCCCTCAAAATTCTCATTTCCATTTCGATTTTTTCGTCCCCTTCGGCACACAATTTCAGGCCAATAAAGCGATGATGGAGTACTGGGGAAATATTTTTTATTACAATTATCTTCTATTCGATAAAGGTTTCTCTCCAACCGATTTTGAAAAAAAGCTTCCTGAATTTGTCAAAAAGTACATCGGCGGGAGCTTCAGCAGCCTTTTCTCCGATAAACTCGACCAGGTCCCGTCACTTTATAAATTCCATCTCCAGCCCATGACAAAGATTCATCTCTATTCGCACCTCGAAGATGAAATAGAGCCAAACAGCAGTATCGCCTCTGTCTATATTTTTTCTACGATTGCCTTCTTTGTTCTTTTCATTGCTTGTATCAATTTCATGAATCTCTCCACAGCCCGCTCCTCCTTGCGGGCCAAAGAGGTCGGCATGAGAAAGGTTGTCGGAGCCCAGCGAAAGGAACTCATCTGCCAGTTTCTGGGAGAATCTTTCTTCCTCACTTTTATCTCGCTGCTCGTCGCCATAGGCCTGGCCGAGCTTTTTATGCCGGTTTTCAATTCTCTTTCTGGAAAAAACTTGTCAATCAATTATCTGGCGAATTGGACAGTGCTGGCCGCACTCTTTGGCGTGTTTGCCTTCGTAGGAATCTTATCAGGAAGTTATCCTGCTTTCCTTCTCTCCGCCTTCAGGCCGGCAGACGCCTTTAAAGGAAAGATAAGGTCAAATCTGTCGACATCTTTTATCCGGAAAAGCCTTGTCATCTTTCAGTTCGCCATCTCCATCATTTTAATTGCCGGCACTCTTGTCATCCACGACCAGATGGCCTTTGTCCAGACCAAAGACCTGGGTTTTGATAAGGAGCATTTAGTCATCGTCAGAGATCAGAGCCGGAGGGTCATAGCCAGGTATGAATCGTTCAAGAATGAATTGTTGAAGAATCCTGGGATCGTTGCCGTTTCCGCTTCCTCCGGATTGCCGCTGAATATTTTTGGGAAGTCGACGGTGCGGTCCGAGGGTGCCGAATTCAACGAATCCGTCCTCATGCCGGTCATCGCGGTCAATTACGATTTTATCGACACCTATGGGATTGAGGTTATCTCTGGAAGAAAATTCTCAACAGAATTTGAAACAGATAGAAAAGAAGCCTTTATTATTAACGAAGCTGCTCGAGAGAGATTTGGCTGGAAAGAAGCCATCGGCCGCAAACTGGAGGACATAGGAAACAGGAAAGGGGCGGTCATCGGAGTTGTGAAAGATTTCCATATCAGTTCTCTCCATCAAAAGATTGAGCCTCTGGCGCTCTATCTTCAACCCTTTGCCTGCCGTTATTTCTCCATAAAGATTCGGCCTCAGAACATTCCCAGAACCTTGGCCTTCATCGGCGAAGCATGGAAAAGATTCGAACCCAGCCGTTCCTTCTCCTACTCTTTCCTCGAAGATGACCTCGACCGATTCTACAGAGCCGAGCAGAAACTGGGTCAGATATTTTTGTCTTTCGCGATCCTCACCATTTTCATCGCCTGCCTTGGACTGTTCGGCCTGTCCTCTTTCACGGCAGAGCAGCGCACCAAAGAAATCGGGATCCGAAAAGTCTGCGGCGCTTCTGTTTCCAGCATCGTCTTTATGCTTTCTAAGGAATTCACTAAGTGGGTTTTCTTGGCCAGCATCATCGCCTGTCCTTTTGCCTATTTTGCCATGAACCGCTGGCTTCAGAACTTTGCCTATCGAATGAATCTTGGAATTGGAATATTTTTTCTCTCAACTCTGGTTGCCTTGGTCGTTGCCCTGGCGACTGTCAGCTACCAAGCGATAAAAGCCGCACTGGCCAACCCAGTGGAAACTTTGCGCTATGAATAGAAAAGAAGAGAAAGAATCAAGCAGGAAACTGAACGATGTTTAGAAATTATTTAAAGATTGCCCTTAGAAACCTCAAGAAGCACAGGGGCTATTCCTTCATCAATATCATCGGACTGGCTATAGGAATGGCGGCCTGCCTGCTTCTCTTCCTCTGGGTGCAGAACGAGCTGAGCTATGACCGTTATCACCAGAAAGCGGGAAGGATTTATAGGATTACTTCTCAATGGGAATCAGAAGGCCGGGTTGAGCGTTCTGCTAAGACTTCAGCTCCGCTTGGCCCAGCCCTTGTCAATGAATTTCCAGATATCGAGAAAGCCGTCAGATTCGGCATGAATAGATTTTTGATTAGCTATGAAAACAAGCGTTTTTATGAGGACGTCTTTTTTGCCGACCCTGAGGTCTTTGATGTTTTTACTTTTCCTCTGATTAGGGGCGACTCGAAAACCGTGCTCAAGGAGCCTCGCTCAATCATCATCTCCGAGGGGATTAAGGAGAAATATTTTGGCGAGCAAGACCCGATAGGGAAGATTATCAATTTGGAAGAATTTAGAGATTTCAAGATTACAGGATTTTTTAAAAATATTCCTCCAAATTCTCACTTCAGGTTTGATTTTCTGGGCTCCTTCTATGATTATGCGAGGGGTCATTTTGACCAATGGGGAATATCGAATTATTGGGCATATGTATTAGCTTCAAAAAATTTTAACCTGGATAAATTCAAAGAGAAGCTCCCTGAATTTGTCGAGAAATACAGAGGCAAAGAGGTTAGGGATAAATACAAGGTGACATATTCACTTCAACGCTTAACCGGCATCCATCTTCATTCAAACTTAAGGGGAGAGTTTGAGCCCAACAGCGATATCGGCACTATCTATATTTTTTCGGCAGTCGCTCTTTTTATCCTTCTCATCGCCTGCTTGAACTATATCAATCTTTCAACGGCCAGGTATGTCGGCCGCGCCAGGGAGGTTGGCCTGCGCAAAGTCATCGGAGCCAGCCGGAGGCAG
>CAZJXZ010000125.1:0-7410 GCA_964549955.1 uncultured Eubacteriales bacterium | reverse complement strand
ATGAAAGGCAAGACTCTGGGCATAGTCGGCTGCGGCAACATAGGAAGCAGAGTATTAAAGAAGATGGGAAGCTTCGGTCTGAATATCCTTGTCTGTGACCCATATCTTTCCAAAAAAAGACTGAAAGAGCTGGGCATAACGCACACTCCTTTTGACGAGATGCTCAGGAAATCAGACATCATCACCATCCACGTTCCTCTCACTGAAGAAACGCAGGCAATGTTCAACATCAAAAAATTGATGCTGATGAAAAGCTCTGCGATCGTTGTCAACACTGCCCGCGGACAAATCGTAAAAACTCAAGACCTGATTAGAGCTTTAAAAAAAGGGATAATTGCCGGCGCAGCGCTGGATGTCTTCGAAAAAGAGCCCCCTCCCCCAAACCTCGAACTGCAAAAAATGGACAATGTCATCCTCAGCCCGCACATCGCCTGGTACAGCGAAGAAGGAGGATGGGATATTAGGGCGATGATCATGGATGATGTCCGGACATTTCTCGAAGGCAGGCCGCCCAGATTCGTGGTCAATCCTGAAGTTTTCCGTAACAAAAACCTGAGGTTTAAAGGGAAAGAGAAAGAAAAGGAAACATTCTCTCTGACTACCCGACATAGACTTCGCCATCAACATAGCTAAAGCGGGCTTCCTTAGACCTCCCAACCAAGGCCATCCCAATAGTCAGTGGACCGACTCGACCGATGAACATTGTCATACTCAACGCTAATTTCCCGATCCAGGTTAGATTGGATGTGATTCCCATGGATAGGCCTGTATTTCCAAGGGCCGAAGCCGACTCAAACAGGATTGCCAGGAAGGATGCATTTTCTGTTGTTGCCATCAGCAAGAGATCAAGGATCATGATGCCTGCAAACAGAAAAAATATGGAAAAAGATTTTCGGATTGTTTCCTCCGGGATCCTCTGCTTGAAAAAATTGACATCCCTTTGACCGGTCAACTGGGCTTTGATATAGAGAAAAATAGTTCCAAATGTCGTGGTCTTAATTCCCCCTCCCGTGCTTCCCGGAGATGCCCCTATTAACATCAACAGAATAATAATGAAGAGAGAGGGCATGGCCATCGTACTGATATTTAACGTATTGAAGCCATCGGTTGTAGAAGCAGAGACGGCTTGGAACGATGAATACATAGCTTTCTTGATAAAACTCAATGATGGAGACCACTGCTCGGAGAAAAAAATGATGGTCGAGGAAATCGTGATAAGGATCGTCGTGACAAGAATAGCGAGCTGAGTGTGAGTCGATAACTTTCGATTTCTTTGCCAGCTCATTTTCATTCTGGCTACGAAAATGATTTCGTTGAGGACAAAAAATCCAATCCCCCCGGCCAGAGAGAGAATGATGATGACCGCATTCACCACAAAGCTATGGCTGTAGGGAACAAGACTCTCCGGGAAAAGGCAAAATCCCGCAGTACAAAAGGCGGAAATTGAATGGAAGATTCCTAAATAAAAAGCATTAGTCCAGGAAAAATCCCTCATCCAATAAGTGCCAAGAATCAATCCCCCGGCAAGCTCAAAGACCAATGTGAAAAAAATCACCTTGGAAAAGAAAGAATAGCTGCGGCCTATTCGTGCCCCTGACAAGGATTCTGCAGCAACCAGACGGCTTTTGAGCGAGAAGTCAATTTGAAGAAGATATCCCAAGAAAATAAATAGAGCCATATACCCAATTCCGCCGATCTGAAAATCGATCAACAGGGTAACCTGGCCGAAGAGGGAGTAATACTCACCGATATTAACAACAGTTAAGCCTGTGGTGCTTATTCCAGATGAAGCCATAAAAAGGGCATCAATGAAAGATTGGGATTGGCCCTGAGCATTGGAAACGGGCATCATGAGGAGAAGAGAAATAACAAGGACAATGAGGAAATAACCCACGGCGAGAATTTGAAGTGGGCTGAGGTTTAGCCGCCTCAGTGTCAATTTCATCAAGCCAAGATTCTTAAATCTATGAGTCAGATTTCTTCCCTTGCTTAACGACTGTTCAAACATTTTAAGAATCTGCTGAGCTGAAGATAGACTCATCTTTTTATCGACTATACATATCTCAGGGTAATACGAATAAGAGGCAGGGAAGCAAGTCAAAAAAACGTCAAGATAAGCATGTTTGGGCCTTGAGGCTTAAAAGTTTGAGCGCAGTCTATACCCGATGCCCGGTTCAGTCAGGATATAAGAAGGACGATGGGGATCGGGTTCGATCTTATTGCGTAAATTGCTGATGTTGACCCGCAAAAGATGATCAATGCCTTCATAATCTCTGTCTTTGTTCCAGACCTCCTGAAATATTTTGCGATGGGTCACAATTTTCCCCGCATTGCAGATGAGAATGCAAAGGATGCTGTATTCTATCGGTGTCAAATGGACCGATTTTCTATTGACTTCGACAATCCGTTTGGCGAAATTGACGCACAAGCCTTCAACTTGAAATAAGGCAGTCTCTTCATCCTGGCCGAATCGTCTGAAAACAGCCCGAAGCCGGGCTAGAAGCTCTCCGATATGGAAGGGTTTTGTCAAGTAATCATCGGCTCCGGCATCGAGAGCAGCAATCTTGTCGGATTCGTTCTCTCTAACAGATAAAATGATAATGGGGACTGGCGTGGATGTCCGGAGCTCTTTGATGACATCCAATCCATCTTTGTCTGGAAGGCCCAAGTCAAGTATGAGAATGTCCGGTTGAGAAGATTGGTAGGCGTCAAGAGCTTCTTTGGCACTGGCCGCCTCATACACTTGGTAGCCGTAGCTCTGGAGGGATGCCCGGAGAAATCTCCGTATGGCTTTTTCATCATCAACCACCAAGATTTTGATCTCGTGCTTAGCAGGACTCTGAGGGAATTCAAACATCGCTCATCCTCAAGGGGAGTTCGACACGGACGATGGTTTCTTTTTTTGGCTGACTTTCAATCCATATTTGTCCTTTATGAAGTTCGACAATCCCTTTGCAGATGGAAAGTCCTAGGCCGGTTCCTTGAATTTTCTGAGCGCCCTCTGCCCGATAGAATTTGCTGAAAACGCGATTTAAATCTTCTTGAAGGACGCCCTCTCCATGGTTTTGGACTCTGATCTGGAGACGATCATTCTCGACATCAGCCGAAATGACAATAGGGCTGCCGAGATAGGAAAATTTAGCAGCGTTTTCGATGAGGTTGCCCAGGACTTTTGTCATTAGCAAAAAGTACATAGGAACATCACCCAGATCATCGGGTATTTTAACCTGGATAGCCCGGGACTTCCATTTTTCGTCCAATTCCTCTAAAGAGACAGCAATGACCTCCCTCAAATCACAGGGTCTAATGCAGGCCTTTAGTGCTCTGGCTTCAATCCTAGCCATATCCAGGAGGTGGCTGACGAGTTTATTCAAACGGACGGATTCCTCGTATGCCGTTTCGATGAGTTCCTTCTTCAAGATGGGGTCTATATTATCTTCGCTCCGCATCAGGCTGCTCATCGCTCCCGTAATGGATACCAGCGGAGTTCTTAAGTCATGAGAAATAGAACTGAGAAGGGCCTTATGGAGCTTTTCTGCTTCTTGCAGGACTTCGATCTGTCGATTCTCATCCAAGAGCTTCATTCTCTCGATGGCTAGGGCAACTTGATTGACCATGGCTTCCAACAATTTTTTGTTCTCCGCAGTCAATTCTCCGCTTTCCTTTGATTGGCTATAGGACAGAAAGCCGATAATGTTGCCGCCCGTTAAGAGCGGTATGAAGACAACATCCGATTGGACAAAAATATCCGTGCCTTTATGCATTTGAGATTCGTTGCTGTGTGCTGCGTCTGTTCTCTTAATGAACATCTCGATATCAGCATCGGATAGGTTTTCCCCTCGGGCCTTCCATGGACTGAAGGATTTTTCTGTTTTCAAATATAGACTCAGGTCACGCCCGATAAGCCTTTTCAGGTGGAATAAAGCGAAGTCGAGGGTCTCCTCTAAATTATGACAAGAGGCCAAATCTTTATTGAGATGATATAAGGCAGATGTCTGAGCTTCGCGTTTCTGAGCTTCAATGGCCCGTTGCCGCATTTTTACAGCCAGCTCGCTGATCACGACTCCCACAGCGAACAGTCCAATAAAGGTAAGGATATATTGAGTTTGATCTACGGTGAAGGTCAGCTTGGGTGGAATGAACAAAAAATCAAAAACGAGCACACTGACAACGGCCGTTGTGATGGCGGGGCCTCGACCCCAAAATATCGCGGAAATGACAACCGCTAAAAGATAGAGCATGACAAGATTGGTGGGCTCAAAAGACCTGCTCACAAATTCGCCCAAGAGTGACATCAGCGCGATAAGGATCAAACTCCAAATATAGGGCAAGAATTTTGTTGCAGACTTTCTAGACATCAAGAATTACCTATTAATGTTTAATATTATAATATTTTATCATCTTTTTCTTATTTTCCGCGTCATTTTTCAAATTTTCTAGCCAGAGATGGCTTTTAGCCAACCACGAAAAATAGAAGAATATTACGAGAAGGGCCGACAAGAAGACATGTTTTTCTCAGGAAGATATCTCTTTAAAGGCGGAAGCTCATCTGAATGATCAAAAATGCAAAGCCAGCGAGAAGCCGAGGCTCCCGTTCCCGACCCGAAACTTTTGGGCCGGGAGCTCCGCCTCTGGAATCGCCTCCAACTGGACGGTCGACGCTAGGAAATAATCAGCCGCGAGGCCGAAAGTCAGGGTCCTGGAAATGTTCAACTTCAATTCCGTGAAGGCAAGAGCGCTGAATTGTGTACGGGAAATTCTTACTTCGGTCTCACGGCTAGGGGAACCGGGCGTGTCATAAATCTCGGCTTTGGTGACGATAGCCGTCTTGGCCGCTCCGGCACCCAGGCCAATATCCCAAGACAGAGCATTCGGCAATGTTCTTGAAAAAGGCCGGTAGATTCCCACGAGGTAATAGCCGTTTGAAGAAAAAGATTCTTGCAGACTAAGGCTCGAATACGGAGCTTCTCGATATCTCCACGCCCTCAGCATGGGCTCGCTAAACCAACCGTGGGCTAATCCAATTTCCAAATCCGGTGTTAGAGAGTAAGTAATCTGAATTCGGCGGAGGAGGTTGAACAAAGAAGGATCTCTATAGACATAAAAACCTCCGTCCCGCAAAAAAGATGAACGGCGGTTCCAGATTTGGGGATAGACCCGACCGGCCTGCAAGCTCAAACGGAGTTTTTGCCACCTTCTCGACTTCCGGAGACTTGTCTTGAATCTTTCCCATTCTGCCCGGATGTCCTCATCATTGCCCGTGAATTCGAAAACCTTGTCGCTGATTCCCAGCGCTTCAGATAGCAAAAATACAAGTCCAATATTGGCACTTAACAAGATCGCCTCACCATAGAGAAATCCAACGTAGCTTTCATAATGATTTGCATAAAAAGGCGGTTGATCATCCCTGCCTGTCAAGAAAATCAAATTCTCAAGATAGGTGAGCAGGAGTACGGAAGAAAGGATATTTCGGTATTTTTCCTTGACAATAATAGCCTTGACCTCTTGCTTTGGAATCTCTTGTTCCTGCCCGGCTCTGAGCAGGATGACTGTCTTATCGGTGATATCCACCAGGATTCCCGACAGGATACCGCCCATGCGAAGGAAGACCTCCACTTGGTCAATGAGCAGGCGCGCAGCCGCAGGGGCCTGATGGTCTTTGTCGGAAACTGGCTCGCTGTCTGCCGCGCTCCCCGGGAGAGCTATGGGAGCAAGGGCGAAAATAAAAGAGAATATCCATCTCAATGCCTTTTGCATCCGACACTCCTTCCGCTGGTTCGTCCAAAGGGAAAGGAGAATCTTTTTGTATACCGGTGGCGACGCTTTAATCCCTTCCCCCTTTCCTCTTCAGCATATCGCAAAAAATAGTAAATCATTACGAGTAAGGCTGTCAAGACAAGATGAAAAGCGATATAGCGCGCTCAGAAGCTTGTGAGAAGGTCCTGAGAAAACCTATCCCCTTCCAAAAAACCGAAAAAAAGTATTGCCCGCATTTTTGACAGAGGCAATTGCCGCTCATTGACAGACAAATAAATCAAAATATAATTAGAAATTAGGCAAGGGTGCAGTGATAATCAGAAGAAAGCCCGGTATCTTTTTGCTCTTATCTCTCGCAACCGTGTTTTTTCTCCAGAGCTGCGCAAGCATAGTTTCAGGAACTTTCCAAAAAATTCCTGTGACAGGCGATCCTCCAGGCGCAAAGGTCACTGTTGATGGAAAGGCTATGGGCGTTGTCCCCTTGAATCTTCGCTTGAAGAGGAATAAGAACCATGTCATTCGGATAGAAAAACAGGATTACAACCCTCTTGAAATCATAGTCGTCAGCGAATCCTCATCAAGTGGCTTAGGCATATTGGGAGATGTCTTTGTAGGCTGGCTCGCCACGCGTGTTTCTGCTCATATAATCGGCTACAATAACGACCAAGTCATATTCCTGCCTTGGATCATTGGTGGTATTTGTTTTATGGGTTGTGTAGCCTTGGACTATATAGCAGGTGGGATTTATACTTTATCCCCTTCTGAGCTTCACCTGAAATTGACTGAAATAAAAGAATTGCCCAAGACCGACCATCTCATTTTAAAATTTGAGCAATTTAACAACACGATATGGATCCGGATCAAGTGTTCTGATGATGACGGAGGAAAACTCAGGTAAGCTTTTAACAATTCGATGCTAAAAGAAAACTGAGAACCCCACATAGATATTATTGTCTGTGCGAAGATATTCCCCCGCTTCCCAATATTTAGTGAATCGGTATTCGATTCTGAGCGCAGCTGAACTTCCGACAAGGAACTTGATTCCTGCGCCAAAATTTAGGGCGGTAACACTTTCTCCCCAATCCTCTGCTATTGAAAATTCCTGCAGTCCATTGCCAATGCCAAACCCTCCGAGAATAAATGGAATTGCTTTTTTTGACGCCTTGAAATTATAGACAAGATTGCCCAGAAAAAGTATCCCAGTATAATCGCTGTCTTCTGGTATTGTCAGGAATACTTCTGGCTCAATCTCCAATCCCTTGAAAAGAAAAAATCCGATTCTTACTGGCACATTGAAAACGGTACGAGTCTCAGTACTCCATCGGTATTTAACATTCCACATGGAAGCAGAGGTTGAGAATTCAAATCTCTTGCCTTCTACAGCCTGAGCAGAGGAAGTCTTGGCAGAGACAAGCAAAAACAAGATTAAGATAAAAACTCCGCAAGCTTTTTTCATTTTTTCCCTCCTAATTAATTTTTAAAAGACTCTTTAAAAATCTAATGTTGCTTGTTCTTAAGGTTTTGACAGATTTTTATATTTATCACCCCCATCACAGTCATTTATCAATATTGAATTTACTTCCACCCACGCAAAAGTTGTTAAAAATCTGTTAAAAGTCTGTAAAGAGTTTATTAAAGAGGCCTTTTTGCACC
>CAZJXZ010000124.1:0-7463 GCA_964549955.1 uncultured Eubacteriales bacterium | reverse complement strand
CGCTCGAAGAAAGGCAAAAAGGAAAAACGATGGAGAAGGTCGAAACCCAGATAGATTCAGGCTTGGATGGATTGAGCAGAGAGGAGATGGAACGAATAATCATTGCCTATGAGCCAATCTGGGCCATCGGCACAGGCATCACGGCCGCTCCTGCTCAGGCAGAGGAAGTCCACGGATTCATTAGAAAAAAGCTTGAGAAAAAATATGGAAAGGACGCAGCTTCGTGTGCTATAATCCTCTACGGCGGCTCAGTGAAGCCAGCAAATATATATTCGCTGATCAAGGAAAAAAATATTAATGGAGCACTGGTCGGAGGAGCTTCGTTAGAGGCTGAGTCGTTTATCCAGATTGCACAGGAAGCTATAAAGGCTTACAAGGAGAAGAAGTGAGCGCATTATTGATTATAATCCATGTCCTTGTCTGTTTCGTGCTCATCGTCGCCGTCCTTCTTCAATCAGGAAAGTCTGCAGACCTTGCCGGAGCTTTTGGTGGAGTTGGAAGCCAGACAGTCTTTGGCCCCCGCGGAGCAGCGACTCTTCTTTCCAAGACTACTACCATATGCGCCATACTCTTCATGATCACCTCATTGGGACTCTGGTTTTTATCTTCAAGAGAAACAGGCTCAGTCATAAAAGAAGAAAAACAACCGGCTCAACCTGCTGCCGTTACAGAAACGAAAAAAGAGGCGCAGGCAGAGAAGGCTCAGGCGCCTGAGAAAAAGCAGGAAAAAGAGCAGAAGAGCACAGAAACAGAGAAGAAATAAATTCGCTGCAAAGACAGCGTCTGCAGCAGAAAAGACTTGATAGGAAACCTCGCCGAATTGAATGCCGAAGTGGTGGAATTGGTAGACACACTAGCTTGAGGGGCTAGCGGGCAATTTTCGCCTGTAGGGGTTCGAGTCCCCTCTTCGGCATTTCCCCTTTCCACTCGCCTTTGGTTCGAGAATCGACGGATTCTCTCTCTGAATCTAAGCAATTTAAGGGGATATAGTTTTTTTGAAGACCGACCGACGCTTCAGGACCCGCACGGTCCATTTCAAAAAAAATTCAATTTGTGGGAGAGATGTTTTTTTCTTAAGTTTTTAAAAATATTGGGTAACAAGTTCCCACTGGCAATCGTATCTGTGTCTCCAGATAGCGCCTCCCTCACCCTCAGGATCTTCAGGCACTCTCGCTGCTTTTTGAACGATGAAGGAGTACCTAAAAGTTTGGTTAGCAGCTTCGTTAGCGATAGACAAATTCACGATATTGAAAACAACATCTTTGGCTCCCATTTCTTTAAAAGCATTCCAGAATTGTTTGATCATATCATGTCCTCTAACCTCGCCAGTGGGGAATTTCTTCATTAAAGGTGCCCAGAATCCTAATGTTTCTTTTGGTGCACCCTTTTGTTTAAGCCAATCTTCTCTTGGCAAAAATATAACCGCATCTTTGTTATATAACTGGGTAACCATGTCATCGATCCTTCCTTCGCTAAACATAGCGGTCAGCTTGCTTGTGTTGACCATAATTTTCGTTTCGTCAACAGTCAACTCTTTTTGTTGGATGCAATCCCGGCCGGCGGAGAAAAGGACAAAGAAAGTCAATAACGCACAAAAAATCAAAAAGTTTTTTAGTTTCATATCATTCTCCTTTATTAAAAAATGAAACATTATTTTTTTTGTCTCCCACCTCCCTTCTGCGGAGAAATTAAGGCAATGAAATTCCAATTTCAGCTAGCTATAAATATCTATCGTCTTTCCCTTCTAGCTAATTTTATTCTTCTCTTTTGAGCTTATATAACACTGAACATAAGATGTCAATAAAAACAAGATTACAAAACAAAAATTCAAGCTTTGAAGAGATTATAGGCTCCCGTATTTCTTTGAGTTTTCTTTATATTTTCTATTTTCCCCTCTGACAATCTCTTTGAACCGAGGGTCGCCGCGCAATACATCATAAAAACGATTCTTGACCAATGTGAGATAGGAATAAGAAAATGTCTTCAATTCAGGAAACCCCCTTTCAATTACCTCTCTAATATTGTTAATCGCTTCATCCTTCATACCCAATATGGAATAAACATTGGATAATAGAAAGGTATAATAAAATGGGTCTAAATCTTTAATGATTGTTAGCGCCTTATCCTTCTCTCCTCTCAAAGCATAGATCATAGCCCTGAGGTAACGAATATCAGGATTGCGCGGTTCAAGGCTCTCTGCTCTCGCTATTTCGTTTTCCGCCTCCTCACATTTTTCCATCATTATAAATTGCCTTGCATAAAAAAGGCGGAGTTCGACATCATCTGGACTGAGTTCTAATGCTTCTCTTAAAAGATTTGCTGCTTTTTCGAATTCGCCGATGGACATATAACAGCGGGCACAAAGATAGAGGTATTGAGTCGATGTCGGATCGAGTTCGATGGCTTTAGAATAATATTCAATAGCCCGATAAAACAGGCCAAAATCTCTCAGGAAACCTGCAATATTGAAACAAATCTCTGCGTTATTCGGATCCAGTTCAAGAGCCCTTTTGTATAATGGATAACCTTGATCAAAATTTTTCTGATGAAAATAAGCCCATCCCAGACCGACATTTGTTTCGGCTAGATTTTGGTCAATCTCGTAAGCCTGTGAAAAGTAATTTATCATCAGGTCAAAATCTTTCTTGTTATCTTTTTTGACAAAACGGACTTCGTAGATATTTCCCAAGCCCCAATAGGCTAATGCATAATTTCTGTCGATTTCTATTGCTAGCTCATAATTCTTAACTGCATCTTCAAGATCTTTTTGTTCATCGCTATCTCTGTATTTACGCTCAAAATACCTTCCTTTGATATAGTATTTGTATGCCTCTAGATTTTTTGGTTCGCTTCTTTTGAGCGCATTGAATCTCTGTGTAACGAACTGAAGCCTCATATCCTTAGCAATGGATTCGAAAATTTTATCTTGGACCTCAAACAAACTACTAAATTCTTCCTCGTAGGAATAAGCCTGGATGACAAATTCTTCATTGGCTTTAACTTTAACAAGTTGAGCATCTACCCGGATTATGTTTTCTTCTTTTTTAAGATTCGCATCCAGAATTGTCTCGACATTAAGCTCTTTTCCAATTTCTTTGAGGCTTTTTTTTGAATCTTGATATTGGCGCACTGTTCGGTAGGGTATAACTTTCAGGTTCTTTATTGTGGCAAGTTTTGAGATAATAGTTTCGGTCATATCTTCACAAATCGGCTCCTGGTCTTTCTGTGGACTTCGGTCTTCGAAGGGAAGGACTGCGATAGAATTTTTCCATTTGGTTTTAGCAGGCATTTCGGTTTCGCGACTTTCTTTTTGGATTATCCGGCTTAAGAACAAATATCCGATAACGACAACAGCGGCAAGGAGGATTGTTGGCCATAAAATGGATTGAAACCTTTTTCTCAAGGTCTTTTTTTCGAGCTTTCTCTCTGAGATAACCTTGTCTTTAGCGGAAATCTCTTTCTCTATTTTATTCAATTCGGAGAGCAGCCCTTCAACATTTTGATACCTTTTTTCTTTCTCTTTCTCCATGCATCTCAATATCAGCCGGCTGATCTCTTCAGGAATCTGGGCGTTGAATTTCCTGGGGTTGGGAGGAGCCTCTATCTTGTGCTTCAAAGCGATGCTCAGAGAGGTATCCCCTTCAAAAGGAAGCCTTCCAGAGAGCATCTCAAAAAGGATGACTCCCAGAGAATAGATGTCCGAACGCTGGTCCGCCTCTTTTCCCTCGACCTGCTCAGGAGACATGTATTCAGGAGTCCCGATCATTATTTTGGCACCTGTGATTCCTTCGGCCTCAAGGGAACGGGCCACGCCGAAATCCATGATTCGGACGTTTCCTCTCTTATCGACCATGATATTGCTGGATTTTAGATCGCGATGAACGATTCCTAACTGGTGAGCCTCAGCCAATCCCTGACAAATCTGTCTGGCTATAGAGATTGCGCCGCCGACACTCAACTGCCCTGTCATTCTGATAATGCTCCTTAGATTCTCACCCGGCACATACTCCATAGTTATATAGAGGCCGCTTTCTTCTTCATTGAAATCATACATGCGGCAGACATTCTTATGGGATATCTGGCGGGCAAACCTCAATTCGTTTTTGAAGCGCTCGATCGTTTTCACATTGGAAGCAATCTCAGGCGCCAGGAGCTTTAAGGCAACTTCTTCATTTATCTTCTTATCAACGACTCTGTAAACTCTGCCCATGCCTCCTTTTCCCAACTCCTCGATGATTTCATACCGGCCGGAAAGAACGCTTCCCCGGGTTATTTGCTTTAAGGGTGTCTTGAAAGTCTCGGTCTTTGGTGGAGACGTTTTATCCAATGGAATCAGCTTTGTGCCGCACTTGCCGCAGAAACTGCTCTCAGAGGGATTTTCAAAACGACAATTGGGACATTCCATGATTCTCTTCTATCCTTCCGCTTATTTGCCAAAAAGAATAGCAATAATCGAAAAAATAGTCAAATCAATGGTTGAATCATAGCTTCAAAAGACGTCGATAACGCTTTCGAGCATGTTCTGAACGAGAAGATTCCAGCCGACAAGCCATGACAAATATCGCCTCTCACCTTCTTCTAATCACGAGCTTAGCCCCGATGTGCTCCTCTCCGGCATAGAGCTGTTTCAGTTCAAAAGAACATTCTTTTGATTCAAAGAGAAAAGGCTCTTCTTTTCCAAGAGAAAAGAGCTTTCCCTCGATGCCCCTGAGAAATTCGGGATGGAGATAGGGCGCAATTTCATCACTTACTTTTATTCCTTCAATGCCGAGACCTCTGACATGTTCAACAGCCGCTTTGTTGAAATACTTAATTTTGCCTTTACTGTCAAAAATAAAGATAGCCTCTTGGGATTTATCCGCAATATCTGCCAATCCTTCTCTTATCAGATTCAAATCCCGATAGTGTTTCCGGAGACCGATCTCCCTGAAGGGCAGAAGGATTCGCAGGCCAAACCAGTAAAGAGACCAGGCCAAAAATTTGATGACTAGGCTGAGCTTGCCGATTAGACTCAGGGCTTTATTTATCAAAAGCTCAAACTTCCTCTGTGATAAGGGAGTGGCCTTAACCAGGACAGCTTTTCCATATTGGCTGCAAAGTGCGAGAACTTTCTCTTGGAGTTGCTGATCATAGATATGGATATGAAGAATATTGCTGACCGCTGAAAGCGGGCTTTCTATAGGATTCGGCAGGGATTCTAACTTTCTGACCAGACTCTCCTTATTCTTCTCTTCAAGGCCTTCAATTTTAATCTTCAAACACAATCCGGGATGCCTGGCCTCTTCCATTTTATAGCTTAATATTGATTTTTGTATCCTGATCTTATCCCGGAAATCTTTTACAAAATCTTCAATCTCTCTTTCTTTTCCAAGAGCAGAGAGCCAGCCTTCTAAAACATCGATGAAACCAAGGCCGCCGGCATCCACAATCCCTTTTCTCTTCAAAATAGGAACTTCCTGAACCTCAGGATTCAACAATTCCTTGACCGAAGCCAGATAAGCCTCTTTTAGAATTTCGGCAATATCTTTTTCCTTTTGCAAAATGTTCCTTGAAGCCCGGGCAGAAACTCGCATGACGCTCAGCACCGTCCCTTCCTTCGGATTCCTAAAAGAAAGATAAGCAGACTTTGTCCCTTCCTCCATCGCCTCTACAAAATTCTTGGCTTCAATTTTCTTAGGGCAATTTCTCAAAATAGAAGACGAAAAGCCGGAGAGGTAGGCAGCCAGGGCTGTGCCCGAGAAGCCGGTTCCATTTTCACAGGCCCGAGCAGAAATCTCGCTGATGGTCTTACTTAAGGAAGAATGGTCGATATTTTTTGCAACATCGCTCAAAGTGAAAAATAGATTCTTTCCAGTATCGGCATCGATCACAGGATAAATATTCAACATGTTCAAGGTTCTCTCGTTCCTCTTCAGTTTTTCTCCCACTCTTTCAAACATCTTGGCCAGGATAAAGCTGTCTATTTCTTCATAGCCAAATTTTCTTACAGCAACAGAGATAGTGTTAGGCCCAGTATGGCTTCCGACCAAAACTCCTGTCTGATAGCTCGAGATCTCTCTCAGTCTGTCTTCAAATCTCTGTCTGATGAGCACTTCCAGCCGTTCGGCTTTTTTTCTTGCTTGCGCTCCTCCGTAATTTATCCTAACCGAAATTTTTTCATTGTGGCCGACGACTTTTTCCACTTCAGATAGAATTTTGTCTTCGACTCTCCTTCTTGTCGTTACAAAAAGCGGCTCTGGGATGCCTTCCTTGAAAGCGACGACAGAGACGAGATTGAAGAAGTCTGATAAATAAGACGCGATTTTTTTCAGCTTCCTCAGCCTGCCGCTTTTTCTTAAATAGCGTATTTTGTAAAGGGCAATCATCAGGAATATTTTTTCCCTTATGCTATCCAGCTCTTCAACAATTCGTTCAACTCTTTGGCCCTTCTCAGCCAATTCCGAAGCTTCTTTGATAATAAAATACTGGGCGCTGAAAGCTTGTTTTGGATTAAAGACCTTTATCTCGTTCCCAATCTCAGAGCTGACCAATTCAGCAGCTCTCTCGACGTTCTCGAATATCTTGCTGAGTTCCCTGGTGGGCAGGATACAGACCAAGTCTTTTCTTCCTCTTGATGCCTCTTTGAGATATTTCTTGCATCTTTCAACAGAGATGGCTCCAGAGGTCGGAATATCTCTTTTTCTCTTTGCTTTGTTCAGATATCGAAAGAACGAATCTTTGCTGCTGAAAAGGCCTTCTTCTAAATTTTCCTTCCCATCCGTTGAAATCTTTATGACTTTCCCTTCTCTGTTGATGACATTGAAGGGGATAACGGTTATTCCCTTCTTTCTGGCAAATTCCTCCTCCAGATTGGAACTTTCATCAGTCACGATTCTGGCTAATCTCATACCGCTATTTCTTGACATCTAAAGGCGACAAAGAGCCTTTAACCACTATGTTCTTGACATCGACAGGCAGGGTTGCATTTTTCACATCGACAGGTATGGCTGTTGTATTCTTCACCTCTGTGGGCAGATTAACAGAAGTCTCTATAGATACCGGATCCCAGCTTAAACCAGGCTCTCTCTTGATCTCTTTAATCCGGACATCAACAAGCTCCGGATTTGAAGCATAAAGCCTGGGAAAGAATTTAACATCTCTCAGGCAAATCCAGGTAAGACAAAGTGCGATGACGGTCAGGATAAATTTTGTGTAAAAATCAATTTGTATCTTGGTCTTCATCTTTTCCTCCTTTCAAAGAATCGGAATGGCTTTAGCGCCAGAAAAAAATGACATTAGACTATCGAAATCAATTAGGTCGATATTGGTTGACTATTGCTTAGCTCATAAATTTTTTTTCGATTTTCTGTGAAGAAAGACTCAAGAACTTCTTATCTTTTTCCAATAACTGACAAGAAGAAGAATCAACCCAGCGATGATGAATGCCCATGAAACTCCAGGACTAACAGCTTTAACAATTTTCA
>CAZJXZ010000123.1:0-7509 GCA_964549955.1 uncultured Eubacteriales bacterium | reverse complement strand
GTTAAAGACCAATTGGATACTGGCAAGAGGAATATCCTCCTCAATTTTCAGAACGTTGAATTCATCGATAGCTTCGGAGTTGGGGAGATCTTAGCCAGTTATATTTCCACCCATAATTTGGGCGGCAGACTGAAAATCGCAAAGATATCGAAAAAACTCTACCTGGTCTTCCAAGTGACCATGCTGACCAAGGTCTTTGAAATATTCGATGATGAAGAGCTGGCAGTCGAGAGCTTTTTCAAGGGATAATTTTCGTTGATTTTTTGGATAGAGCCTTTATATGGCAAAGAATCGCCTGCACAGTTTCCTCTCACGTATTGCAGAGATTAGGCACGGCGAAGAAATCATCTCTCTTCTTCTCTTCTCTTATTTTTTCTTAATTACCGCACCCTTTAACATTATCAAACCCATCCGCGACGCAGAGTATTTGAAAAAGCTTACACCCCAAAAGCTTCCCTATGCTTATGCCACAGCCCTTCTCGTGGCTATTATTGTCGCTCTTCACTCCAAGCTTCAAATCAAGATTCGAAGACATCTCTTGATAAGCTTCAGCCTTTTCTTCTTCATTCTGACCTGTCTCTTTTTCTGGCTTTTTCTGCCAAGAGAAGCGGAACAGGGCAGAAAATGGTTGCTTGTCGCTTATTGGATGTGGGCCAACATGTTCATTGTTGTTCTCGTAACCCAATTCTGGATCTTGGTCAACGATGTCTTTAATCCCAGGGAGGCAAAAAGGCTGATCGGCTTCTTCGGCAGCGGCGGTATACTGGGAGGCATCTTTGGTGGGCTAATAACCACAATTCTCGCCAAGCTTAAGGTGTCCAATAACAACCTTCTGCTTGTTGCTTCTGGATTCTTGCTGGCCTGTGCTTTAGTTGTGAATTATATATTCGTCTGGCAAAGGAAGGGAAAGAATCTTTCAGGAGAAGAGCCTCAAAAACACATCGGGACGGGAAGAGAGCCGCAAAGAGTCGGCTTTAAAGATTGTTTTGATACAGTAAGAAAAGACTTTTACCTCAAACTCTTGGCAGCCGTGGTTATTGTCACTGGTATTGTTTCGATCTTTATTGATTGGCAGTCAAAAAGCATAGTTTATATTGCCAATCCTTTCGGCGGGAATCTTACCGTCTTCTTTGGGATATTTTATACAGGATTATTAGTTTTTGCTTTTCTGCTTCAACTTTTTGCGACCAGTAACTTTATTAAGCGCTACGGCATCCGTTTTGCTTTATTGCTCTATCCTGCTCTACTTCTCCTCCTTTCTTTGGGGATTGCCACTTGGCCAATTCTTGCTTTTGCTGTAGCCATCAAAGCCAGCGACAAAAGTCTCTCCTTTTCCATTAATCAATCGGCCCGGGAACTCCTCTATATTCCCGTTTCTCCGGCTATTAAATACAAGGCAAAAATATTTATAGATATGTTTCTCAACAGACTTGCCGATAGCCTTGGGGCTTTGATCCTTTTCGTTGTATTTTCTTTCCATTTTAAAGATCAAATTCTAATTCAAGCAGTCAGTGTTATTTCAGGTCTTTTTATTTTTGGATGGATTGTGCTTAATCTGAAGGCAAGCAGGGAGTACACCAATACCGTAAAGCAGAAATTGGAGATGAAATGGGAGCGGGTGGATCGAGCCGTGGCTGAGAAAATGGATATGGACTACACCAAGCTGGTCTTTGACACATTAGAGAGCAAGAACCGAAGCTCGGTCTTGTATGCCATGCATCTCCTTGATTTGATAAAGAAGGATAAACTAACTCCAGACTTGAGAAAACTGATCGGTTACAAATCAAATGAAATGAAGGCCTCTTCCTTAGGAGCTCTTTTTGAGTCACAGGATACAACGCTATTTCCTGAGACCGATGATTTTATCGACGATAAAGCTCTGGAAAAAGATGTTAAGGAGATCATGTCCCTGGATGTCTATCAGGACTTGATGAAGACCTATTTCGATAAGACTTTATCCGACAAGAGCAAAGAGGCGGTGACAGCCAAGATGGAATTGGCAAAAGCCATAGGGCTTATGGAATCTCGTTCGCCGCTCGCTCAGAAGCTTGAGGAGCTTCTCCAGGATGAATCGCCTGAGATCAGCAAATATGCCATTGAAAGCGCGGCTAGCTTAAGGAAGAAAGAGTATATTCCGGCCCTGGTCAGCAAACTGCAAAATCCGCTGACGAGGGAGGATGCCATTTCTGCCCTTGAAAAATACGGTCAAAAAATTGTCGGGACTCTGGGCGATTATCTGGGAGATACAGAGCAAGATGTCGAATTGCGGAAGGCGGTGACTTCAGTTCTGGCCTATATCGGAACTCAAGACGCTGTGGACTTTCTCTGCTGGGAATTGGCAGAGGATAGGGGAGATATGGATTCAGAGCTGGTCGATGCTCTGGATAAGATTTGTTCTGAAAAGCCAGATGTTCAATTTCCAGAGGAAATCATAAAAAATAAAATCGTCAAAGAAATAAAAAAACACTACTTGGTTCTCATTCAATTCTATGATTCAAGCCCGGAAGACATGAATGAATCAAAGAGAAAAGCTCTGGAGAGAGACTTGACTATCTCATTGATGAATATTTTCAAATTGCTGGGTATCGTTTATCCCCACGATGACATCGCCAGAGCTTACCAAAATATTCGAGTCGGAACAAAGAATTCTGTTGCTTATGCTATTGAACTCCTTGATAATATTCTGCACAAAGAGATGAGAGATATCTTGCTTCCAATCATCGAAGACATTTCTCTCGAAGAGAGAGCTAAGAGATGCCAGAGTCTTTTGAAGGCATTCCCAGTCTTTAAAGAGACAGCATGACCAGGAACTTTTTCCATAAAATCTTATCCCGTTACGTTGAGCTAAGACCTGAGGAGACAGCTTCTTCTCTTCTTATGTTTCTTTATTTTTTTCTGATCACCGCTTCAGCCTGGATCATCAAGCCGGTCAAGATTTCCCTTTTCCTTGAGCGACTCGGAAAAGCCGGACTCCCAATTGCTTATCTCTTGACAGCAGTCCTGATGGGTTTTGTTGTTGCTTTAAACACCAAATTGTTAAATATATTAAGGAGACAGCTGTATATATCTTTCAGCTTGGTTTTTTTTATTTTGAGTCTGTTTCTATTCTGGATATTTTTCAAAAATCAATGGAAATGGCTCTATTATATTTACTGGTTTTGGGCAGAGATATTCTTAGTGATTCTAGTCACCCAGTTCTGGATTTTGATCAATGACATCTATAATCCTCATCAAGCGAAAAGGCTGATTGGATTTCTGGTTAGTGGAGGGTTGCTGGGAGGTGTCGTAGGCTCTTCCCTTGCTTCTTTTCTGGTCAAGAGAATCGGCACAGAAAATCTTCTTTTGATATGTCCGTTCATGCTTGCGGCCGGAATCATAATCGTCAACAGCATCCATAAAGTCCGTTCTCTAGAGGAAAGGCCTGAGACTGAGGTTTCGACGAAGATGGCCAGCCCAAAAATTGGCTACTTCGAGAGTTTTGAGATCTTGAGAAAGAGCCGTCATTTGCTGTTCTTGGCCGGTATCGTCTTTGGTGATATTATGGTCACGACTCTGGTCGATTTTCAATTCAACTCTCAGATTGCCACAACCTTCAGAGGAGATTTAAATTTAAAGAACGAGAAGACTGCCTTCCTTGCAAGCTTTTTTACTCTTCTGCTCATTCTTTCCTATTTCCTCCATGTTCTTGCCACCAACCGTATCTTGAGGAATTTTGGAATCCGTGTGGCTCTGATGATCACTCCCTTGTTCTTGTTGATTGGCTCTTTGTCTATTTTTTTGGTTCCATTCTATTTTTTGATCTATTGGGCCGTATCTATCAAGGGCGCTGATATCAGCCTTACCCATTCCCTCAGTCAATCTGTCAGGGAATTGCTCTATATTCCTATCTCTCCTGAGATCAAGTATAAAGCCAAAGTCTTCATCGATATGTTTGTCAACAAGCTGGCCAAAGGATTGGCTGCGGTTCTTATCCTTCTGTTTTTTACACTGCTTCACTTTTCTCTAAAAGAAATGAGCCTCGTCGTTATCGTCTTTATCTTTCTTTGGATCGCTCTCAACCAGCAGATCACCAAAGAATATGTGAATATTGTCAAAAGGAGCTTAAGAATAAGATGGCCGGATGCTGATAAGCTTGTTTCAGAGAAGATTGATGTGGACATGACCAAATTGGTTTTTGACACGCTCCAGAGCAAGAAGAGGAGCTCGGTCTTGTACGCCATGAATCTTTTTGACCTTTTTAAAAGAGAAAGGTTAAGCCCTGAGCTGCGAAAAATAATTTCGCAGAAATCGAATGAAGTTCGGGCAAGCTCTATGGATTCTCTGCTTGAGGTGAAGGGAGAGTCACTGATGCCTGAGCTTGATGATTCTCTGGAAAATGAAAGCCTTAACACCCAGATTAAGGAAATCATGTCACTCAGCGTTTACCAGGAATTGATGAAAGAGCACATTCATCGAGTGGTGGGTGAGGCAGGCCGCGAGGCAGAGATTTCCAGGATGGAGGCAGCCAAGGTGATGGGGATGATGGAGTCAACTCCAGCACTCATTCAGAGTCTCGGCAAGCTGCTCAGGGATGAATCGCCAGAGGTCATCCGCTATGCTTTGGAGAGTGCCGGGAAGCTACGAAGAAGGGAATTATTGCCGCTTATTATCCCCCATCTCCGTGAACCTTCCACTCAGGAGATTGGCAGCGCTGCTTTAGAGGAATACGGGGCTAAGATCATCGGAACACTGAAAGATTATCTGGGCGATCAGGAGGAAGATATCCGTTTGCGTAAGACTATTCCGGACATCTTGTCCAGAACCGGCTCTCAAAGAGCAGCAGACCTGCTGGCTTCGGAGTTAAAGAAAGGTGATAAGGACCTCGAGTCTGAGCTGATCGAAGCCATGTACAGGCTGAGGTCGAAAAACCCTCAAATTCATTTTTCAGAAAGGACCGTCTTGAGCGAAATTGCTCAAAGAATCAAAGAATGCTATGTTATTTTGATCGAAATTCAGGGCTTGATCGAGGATAAGAAGAAAGAGTTTTTGGTTAGGGATTTGGAGAATAGTGTGGCGCGGACTCTGCAGCGCATTTTTGAGCTTTTAAGCCTTATCTATCCCCAGGAAGATATCATCAAGGCTTATCAGAATATCTGTGCCGGGACAAAAAAAACAATAGACTATTCTATTGAACTGCTGGATAACATCCTGAAGAAGGAAATAATGGAGGTTCTTCTCCCTTTAATTGATGATATTCCTCTCGAGGACAAAGCTAAGAAGTGTAGAAAGCTGCTCAAGACGCTGGACAAGGTTGAATTTTCTTGATAATCACTTTCCTTGAAAAATTTCCTCACTTGAGGTTATAATAGCTTAAACTAAGATGTCTAAAATTTTTGTTTATCCAAAAAAAGCGGAGTCATCCATCTTTACTCTAAAGAATGAAAAAATCTCTATCGGCCGCTCAGCTGACAATGAAATTCCTCTCCCTGACCCCTTTTGCTCAGGGCATCATGCTTTTATCTATCCCTCGGCGTCGGGTTATGTCGTGCGGGATAATTCCAGTAAGAACGGAACATTTCTCAACGGCAAAAAAATTACAGCTGAAACAGAGCTCAAAAAGGGAGATGAGATTCTTGTCGGCTCGACAAGGATTATTTTTGATAAGGAACTTTCGACAAATGTCGAACTCACCGAAGCTATCTCAGCTTCGGCCAATATAAACACCATTATCCAGGTTGAAGAAATCCTGAAGAAAAAAGAGGTGGATACAACTCTAAAAGCCACTTTCACTCCCATCGACCTGGAAAAGGTCAAATCAGAGCATAGGGCTTACTCGATCTTGAACGAGGTCAGTGAAGCTCTTATTCTTAACAAGCCTCTCAGCGAGCTTTTGGACAACATCATGGACCTAATCTGTCAGAACCTCCCCATGGACAGGGGGATCCTGATGCTCAAGGAAGGCAATCCTCCTCAGTTCATTCCGAAAGTCGTGCGCATCAATAACACCAGTCTTCAAAATCAAAAGATTCAGGTTAGCCAAAGCATCATCAATACCGCTGTCGATAAGCATTCCTCAGTCCTGAGCTATGATACCCAGGCTGACCCTCGCTTCAGCGCCAAGGACAGCATCATCAAATTCAACATCCATTCGGCGATGTGTGTTCCTCTCTGGAATAACAAAGAAATCATAGGAATTATTTACTCCGACCGCATAACCATGCTCAAGCAGTTCACAGATAATGACCTGACGCTCCTGACCCTTATCTCCAATCTAGCTGCGGTCAAGATTGAGAACGCCAGGCTGATCGAGCAAGCCATCGAAAAGCAGAAGATGGAGAAGGAGCTCGCCCTGGCTGCCAAGATTCAAGAAGACTTTCTGCCCAAAAAGAGTCCTGAATGCGATAATTTTGAGATTGCAGGCTCTAACATTCCCTGCTACCAGGTGGGCGGCGATTATTATGATTTCATCGAAATTGACCCCTGTCGCCTGGGAATCGTTGTCGCCGATGTTTCCGGGAAGGGAGTCAGCGCTTCCTTGCTCATGGCTTCTTTGAGGGCAGCTTTGCATTCAGAGGTTGATGTTCAATACAAGCTCAATGAAATGGCTGCAAAATTGAATGACTTTGTCCACAGCAGCTCAGCGCCAAATACTTTCATCACCTTTTTCTTCTGCGAGCTTAACAAAGAGAGCGGCGAGCTGAATTATCTCAACGCCGGCCATAATCCGCCTCTCATTCTCGACAAAAAGGGAAAGATTCATCGTCTTGAAAGCTGCGGCCTTTGCCTGGGAATGTTCCCTTCTGTGGCTTATGAGGTCAAGAAAGTCAAGTTAAACGCTGGGGATACAGCCTTGCTTTTTACAGATGGAATCGTTGAATCCCGCAATAAGAAAGAGGAAGAATTTGGTGAGGAGAGGCTGATCAACACGGTGAAGAAGAATTTAAAGCTTTCAGCTCAGAAAGTTCTGGAAAAAGTTTATGATGAGGTTCATTCCTTCACCTCCGACGTTCCTCAGATGGACGATATGACCCTGGTCATTATCAAAAAAATTGCTTGAAAAAAGGGGAAAGTCCCCTTTCCCTTTTTTCCTAAAAAAGGCGCGCATTTTTTTCCCTGCTTATCATACGCTTGTTATAAATAAGGAGGGCGCCTTTTTTTCTGAGAAGATAAAGAAAGATAATCTGGTCTCTCAGTTTGTCAACCGCTCGGGCGTCTGACAATAATCTCAGGGTCGTCGGTCCAGATCTCATTATCCACCAAGACGGCAACGAAATAATGATAATGACCGGGTTGTGCGTTTTCCTGGACTTGAGCTCTTATCTCTCTTTTTGAAGTCCGATAACGTCCTTTATCGAGCGGCGAGTTCCAACCGAGATGAATTGCAAAATTTGGATTTTCTTCACATTTCCAGACCACGGTGTCTCTTCTATCGACCATAATAATCAGGGGGTCGTAGTGAAAGTCTCCTTGTCCACCAACAGTGATATTCACTGTATGAGTTTTTTGTTCTTCTTTTTCCATGTTTTCTCC
>CAZJXZ010000122.1:0-7601 GCA_964549955.1 uncultured Eubacteriales bacterium | reverse complement strand
TGAAAACATCCATGGCCTGGCACATGTCCCTCAGGCCTTTGACCATCAAATCAACTCTTTCCTTGCTTGTCATCTCGATGCATTTTCCGCAGGTGCATTTTCCAGCAAATCCGCAGGGACCGACAATCACCTTCTCTTTCAAAGGCCGGGTGCCGATAAAGTTCATGAGAAAAATTGGCCTGGCGCCCATGGCCAGGACATCGCGCATGGCTCCGCCAGCTCCGGTGGCGGCAGCATCATAAGGCCTTGGCACGCAAGGGGAGCAATGGCTTTCCATCTTGGCCACAAATAATCCGACGGTTTTAGGAAACTTGATAACCGCGGCATCATCTCCGGGACCAACGACCAGAGCCTTGGGAAAAGTCTTGCTGACCTTTCTGTTCAAGGCGTCTATGGCCTTAAAGTCGATGGCTTTGTCGATGTTGTGATGCAGGTGCACAAATAAGGCATGCATCAGTGCCTTCTCAATCGTGTTCATTCTTTAACCTCCTCAAGGTTACTTGATTTCAAAACGAGCTCAAAATTTCCTAATTCTCAGGGCTATGGTAAAGGATAGACAAATTTTAAAAAAAAACAAGTTTTTCAGCAATTTTTTTTGCTTTTTTTGAAATGGATTGTCGGCCTACACTCTATTTCTTGAGAAGTTGATCACACGGATTTTGCGCTTAACTGCAAAAATCAGGATTGAGCCTTAAAGGAAGTCTCCTTGACACTCTTCATTCCAATTCAGATAATTATCTCCGAAAAGAAAGGAGACTATGATGAAAATGCCTCGTTTTATGAAAAGATTCGGGTTTTTTATGGTCACCGCTTTCATCTTCATCGTCCTTGGCCTTTTTCTTATTTCTTCCCAGCCTCAGCAGAAAGTCCAGAGTTACGATCAGGAGCCAGGCTGCACGAGCATCATGGCCGGACGGCTGGCGACCACGGACGGTTCGGTGATTACCGCCCATGCCTGTGACGGCAATTACCGTGCCTGGCTGAATATTGTCCCGAGGGCTAAACATCTCGAAGGGTCGATGAACAAAGTATATTTTGGCAAGATGCACACTGAAACACCTTGGGATATGAGAGACGTCTCAGAAAAGGGCGAGGTGCCTGATGTGGCGGAGACTTACGCCTTTCTTAATACAGCCTATCCCTGCTTCAACGAATACCAGCTCGCCATCGGCGAGACAACGATTATGGGAAAAAAAGAGCTCAACAACAGGGCCGGAATGTTGATGATCGAGGAGTTGGAGCGGATTATGCTCGAAAGATGCACCAACGCCAGGGATGCCATCCGGCTGGCTGGCAAGTTGGTCAAAGACTACGGCTATGGCGATTGGGGAGAATGCATAACCATCGCTGACAAGAAAGAAGTCTGGCACTTTGAAATCTTCGGTGCAGGGCTGAAGGAAATAGGTGCTGTCTGGGCAGCTGTCCGCATCCCTGACGACCATGTGGGTATCTCAGCCAACATCCCCCGGATCGGCGAGTTGAACCTCAAAGACCCTGACCACTATATGGCTTCAGATAATGTCTTGACTTTGGCCATAGAAAAAGGATGGTATGACCCCAAGAGCGGAGAGCCCTTCAAGTTCTGGAAGGCCTACAGCGGGCAGAAGCCTTTTTCCATACGCGAGTACTATGTCTTCAGCAGCCTGGCTCCATCGCTCAAGCTGGATATCAACGCCGAAGAGCTTCCCTTCTCAATCAAGCCGGATAAAAAGGTTTCGGTGAGAGACATCATAAAATTTTACCGGGAGACTTATGAAGAAACAGAGTTTGACGCTACCAAAAATCTGATGGTCAAGGACCGCCGCAGCGACCAATTGATCAAAAGCCCTGTGGCCAGTCCCTGGATGTCCTTTGAGATGAGAGACCTGCTGAACACCTTGAAGCCAGATACAGTTGGCCGATTTAGAACAATCGCCATAGCAGGCTGTGCTTATTCCCACATTATCCAGTGCCGGGGATGGCTGCCCGACCCTGTGGGAGGAGTCTGCTGGTTTGCCTTCGACAATCCTGGTCAGAGCGCAAGAATTCCCATCTTCGCCGGTGTGACTGAGCTTCCGCCGAGTTTCGAGGTCTGCGACCAGCACCGATTTCGGACGGATTCAGCCGCCTGGACTTTCCGCAGAGCCAACCGTCTGGCAACGGTTAGATGGGGGCAGGCAGGAAAATTCATCAATGAGGCCATAAAGGAGTTTGAGGACAAGGCCTTTGCTGACCTGCCTTATATTGATAAAATGGTCTTAGAAATTTATAAAGGGGGGGAATCAGAAGATAATGTGACTAAGGCTAAGCAATATCTGACCAAATACGCCAACGATTTTGCCCGCGCCGCCATGAGCAAATACTGGGAGCTCGGGGATAAATTCTGGACAATGTTTGCCAGAGGCTTCTGAGCACATTTTCTCAGCTGGAATTCTTCTTAAATTCAGATGCTTTAACTTATGTTCTTTCATTGCGTTTTATCGACTGTAATATTAAAATAACAGCTCCCTTAATAGGCCGAACCGCTAAGAAAGCAAAATCTTTTTATAAACAGACGCGCCCGTAGCTCAGGTGGATAGAGCGATGGACTTCGAATCCAAAGGTCGGGGGTTCAAATCCCTCCGGGCGCGCTTCGATTTTTCCCCATATAAGCCAAGAATATCAACAACTTAAGCAAAAACTGTCTTTCTTCTCTCCTTCCTCAATTTTGCCCTCTTTTCTACTTTCCTCTAGACCAAATCTCGACCAATTTTTTGAGTGAATTTATAGAGATTATTTTCATTTTCCCATCATTTTTATTGCTTTTAATTTTAAATACATATTTTTCTCTAAGAACTTGACAAATGATATCATTCATGATATCAATTAATACAATTTTATAAAATGCCATGTCGAAAAAAGAAAGCACAATATTACTTACAAAATTTTGAAGATTTCTCTATTAAAATTCCTTGGGAGTGTTTTGAGTATATATTAACTAAATTTTTTGGCTTTGAAATGATCAAGAAAAGTGGTTCAGTAAGACTTTTTGTGAGAGGAGAAATAAGGTTTACCGCAGATGAACCTCACGGAAAAGGCGATAATTATATTTCAAAATATGACAGACAAAGAGCAATATATGAAATAAAAAAATTAGATCTTCTTTAACAGAAAGGAGATGATAAAAAATGAAAAAAGACTTATCTTATTATTTAAATTTAAAATACCCGTACACTATAACTGAAGATACTCATGAAGGAAAAAATTATTTTATAGCTGAAATTCCAGATCTGCCCGGTTGTGGAGCTCATGGAAGATCTATTGAAGATGTTAAAAAAAAATTAGAAAAAGCAAAAGAACTTTGGATAGAAATCTCATTGAAAAAAGGACTTTCTATCCCAGAGCCGGTATCAGAGGATGAATTTAGTGGAAAATTTTTATTGAGGATTCCTGCTAAGCTTCACATGAAATTGACATTGGGAGCAAAAAAAGAAGATTTAAGTTTGAATCAATATATAAGGAAGATTTTAGAGAATAATCTGACGCTTGAGTCAATTTCGAGTGAATTAAAAGAGCTTAGAGAAAAAGTTAATGAACTTTCCTCAAGCAAAGTAATTGACTCGACAGCTCAATTTGTTGGGACCGAATTACATACACTCAAAGATGATGCAAACTTAGCGAATGCAAGGCCTGTTCTTAAATCTCCTTTTGGAATTAAAGCAATTGATCTTGAAAAAGAAGTTATTAATTAGGAGGAATAAATGGAAATAAGCGCACCAAATAGAAAAAAATTAATTGAAGAAATAAAATTTGTTATAGAACAAATGAAAGCTACAGAAGAACCTAAGTCGAAACTATATTACTTCAGCGCTATATATGGAATGATGCAAAGAATTTTTAATCTTGAATTTACAGCTGATCTTGTTTTTATTCATTTTGTAATTAATTCTGCATATAATCTAATAAATTCAAGGCTCGAAAGTCCAGATAAAGTTATTAAAATCCCTGAAAATTTATTTGATAAACTTATTGAGGCAACAGAAGAGTTGTCAAATTCTATAGAGAAAAATGTAGATTTATACGAAGTTCTTAAAAAATTCATATTGTTAGGATACACTACAACGGGGAACGGCTATTATTTATATCAAAAAGGATTGTTTAAAATCTGAATATCTGTATTTTCCCTTTCCAATATCTACGGCTTTTTATGAGAAGTTTCTATTCAATAATTCTTCTTAAGAAGATGATCTATTCATAAAGAATGGGAACCCAATTTTAAGGGAATTAAATTGGAAGAGTTGAAAAAATTATGTAATGCTTGTAAAGAAGAAAAAGACATTATAGAAATTGAAAAAGATGATCAAGGAGAATTGGAATTAGTACATGATGAAGAAATCCCGCTTTCTAAAAAAGGAAAATCTTAAATTTAGATAGATAAACAGTTGATTTCAAGTTTAGTCTTTTATAAATTATTCTGATAGAATAAGCTCATGAATAGAACAAATCGTCTGAAGAAAAGAGGTATCCTTGTTCTAAGAAAGCCTGACAGAAAAAGAGAAATCGAATTCGAGCTGCAATATTTGGCTTCTTTGAGCTTAAACCAGCGATTCTCGCTCATGCTCCAAAAAAGCAAGGAATTAAAGACCAACCTTATAAACAATGGACACAGAGAAGCTTCTGCGATTATTAAAAGAAAATAAAGTTATTTTTGTCATTATTGGGGCCTCGGCGTTCCCTGTCTATGGATATGCAAGGGCTACTCTTGATATAGATATTTTTATTAAACCGGAACTCGAGAACATCCAAAGAACAATGAAAGCCTTAGAGGCATTTGGTTATGACTTGACGGATCTCACTCCTGATAATTTTTTGAAAAGCAAAATCCTTATTCGCCAATATACAGTTGAAGCTGATTTTCATCCCTATGTGAAGGGCGTTAATTTTGATGAAGTCTGGAAGAAAAGAATAAAGGCAAAATTCGGCGAGACTGAAGTTTATTTTCCATCTTTGGATGACATGATTAAAATGAAAAAAGCAGCCAGGAGGGCAATAGATTTAGAGGACCTGAAGTATTTGAAAAAAATAAGAGAGAAGAAATTACGAATACACCAAAAAAACGAAAATAAACTGGACAAGAGTATCTAATCCTTGAGTCTTTTCTCGATTTCTGCCACGAGCTCTTTAATCTCCTTCTGTTCCGGATTCAGGCGCAAGGAAGCACCCAGAGCTTCCAAAGCTTCTCTTTTCTTTGAAGTCCTGTAATAACAGAAGCCGAGGGAATTGAGCAGCCTCGTGTCGCTGTTATAAATTTTGTTCCCCTCGAGCAAGCTCTCGATAGCCTGAGTATAAGCTCCTTTCCCGGCCAGGGCCTGACCCTTGATGAGGAAATAATCGAATTTGAACCTTTCGTTCCCTTTGAACTTCTCGGCCAATTCCAAGGCCAGGTCGTATTTTCTGACCCTCAACAAAAAGCCGGAATAGTCAATGATGCCCTCGGTATAATCAGGCTTTAGGCTATAGGCCTTCTCGAAATTGGCTTCGGCCTTGTCCGGCTTGTTCATTTTATCGTACTGATAGGCTAAGGAGTAAAAATAGAGAAAGGTGTTGGCAAGGGGAAAAGTCTTGGCCAGGGTGACAGGATGAGGGACAGCCTCTGCAGGGGAGATGATGAATTGGGATTTAGCCTCATCCAAGACAGTTCCTCTGCCGTCCTTCAAGCTCAACTTCATCTCATAATAGTCCGGAACGAACTCACGAGCTGGCGTCGTAAAACTTACGCCAAGGATTCTGTTGTAGATGAAGTTGGCAAGCTTCAACGAAAAATTTTTCTGGAATGGCTTATCGGCTTTTGACCCTTTAATCTGAATCTCCAGCTGCGCTTCTTTCCAGATGTCTTCCTTCATGCTGGCCACGCTCAAGAACAGAGCTAGGTCATCTCTGGAGGCAATGGTGTTGTTGGGGTCGACAGACAGTTGCTTGTCCATCACCTTGAAGGGTGCATGAAGGACAGCATTATAATCCTGGAGTTTATAGCCCAGGACAGGTCCGATAATCTGGGGAGAATCCGATTCTTCAGGAATCGTGACTTCCTTCTCGTAGATGCTAAACTCTTTTCCCACTGAATTCTGGAGGAGAACGGTCAGCTCGTATCTGCCTTCGATGACCGGAAAGGAGTCTTGGACCGCAATCCCGTTGGAGCGAATATTCTCTTCATTGGCCGGCGGAAAATAAAACGGATAATCCTTCGAATACTGGTAGATGATCGTCTCTCCGCTCCTCAAGCTGACGCTCATTTTGAAATTGCAGTAATATTCGTCCTTGGGCTGGTAATAGTCGATGGACATCTTCTTGGGAGACATGGAAAAGTGCAAAAAATCGATGCCCAACACAGGGTCTTTGACAAGAGCTATGGAAGCACTGCTTTCGATATAGTTGGTCAAATACTCGGTGCTGACAACTCCTTTGTATTCCAGGAAGTGGGTAGCATAGGAAGGGCTGATATCCTTTTTCGGCGATTCAAGAATGTTGGAAAGAATGATGTTGCATTGAGGAGATGGCTGAAAATTATAAGGGTACTCGCCTGGAATCATTGAGATCGAGACTCCGGCCAGAGTGGGAGCAAGCTCCTTTATTTTTTGATAGACCTGCTCGGCATTCGTCAAATCAATGCCCCTGGTATCGATGAGCAAGCTTGCCGGGCCGTCTGCAGCAGGGTTGTAGAGTCTGAATTCACCAGAGCCGCCTCTCTGATAGAAGACAAGGGCAAAGTAAGTCGGCAGGCCCTTTGTCCGGTCACCGTAATAGTACCAAGCTTGGCAGGGAAAGATACCCGCAACCCCCTCAAACCTCTCGGTACTCGATGGCGGCCCCAGAAGGATGTAAATCCGCCCCATGTCCGTCATCCATCCTTCCCGTGTCGTGCCTCTTCTGTAAAAAGTGTTGGCATATTGAAACCGCTTGAGGTGTTCATCTTTGTACTCATTCTGGGGCGTGGCAGGGGTTGGGTCTCTCTGCCTCCAGAAGGATTCGATGAACAAGTCCCTGTCTCGGTCGACGGCCAGCTGCAAGAAGGCATCCTTCTCGATGGGAAGGATGATGTAACTGACCAGCTTCAGCCACTCCTGGTACTTCAGGGGAAGGTCTTTTTCTTTAAGCTTCTTAACAGACGGTGCGGATTGCTTTTTCTGTATCTCTGCTCTGGATGACTGCGGAAATGAAGCGATCAAAACCCCAATAGACAAAAAAATCAAAAAAGGAAACCCCTTATTTTCTCTGCGCTCTTGTCTCATTTTCTCGTTTTTCTCCTAACTTCGCACCTGGCGATGACATTTTTTAATGCATTTGTATTAGAAAAAATGAAATTGTTTCTTTTTATTTCAGGCACTTCTGGATATAGGCATCAAGTTTTTCTTTTTCTCTTTGAGGGAGTGAAGAATAGAATTTTTCTTTGTATTTCTGGAGATAAAGCAGAGCTTCACTCTTCTCTCCTCTGGCCAGATAAATCAGGCCTAAGTTATAAAGCGGAAACCCAAAGTCTGGATCCAATTCAACGGCCTTTTTCCAGCAGCCTATGGCGCCATCTGTGTCGTTCTTCATTTTCAAGGCCGCTCCCAAACCATTGTAGGCTGAGGCATAATTCGGGT
>CAZJXZ010000121.1:3249-7606 GCA_964549955.1 uncultured Eubacteriales bacterium | reverse complement strand
TCCAATCACTCTGGGAAAACAGGGTGAAATATAATTTAACCGAAAGCGGAATTCATCCCTACAAGCTTGAAGAGCTTCTCAGCCGCAAAGAAATTGAAAAGCTTCTTTCCTTGAGGCTGGGCTATGGTCAAACAAACGGCTCACCAGAATTGAGAGAAGCCATCAGCCACCTCTATCCTGGAACTGACCTGGAAAATGTCCTGGTGACAAGCGGCTCGGCTGAAGCGAATTTTATAGCCATCTGGACTTATTTAGAGCCAGGAGATGAGCTCGCTTTGATGCTTCCCAATTACATGCAAATCTGGGGAGCTGCCCGTTCCTTCGGCGTCAAGGTTAAGCCTTTTTTTCTCAGGGAAGAGCTCAACTGGGGCCCAGACCTCGACGAGCTGAAGAAGCAGCTCTCGCCCAAAACAAAAATGATAGCCGTCTGCAACCCGAATAACCCCACTGGCGCTGTATTGAGCCAGGAAGAGATGAAGGAGATTGTCAGCCTGGCCGCTGGGGCTAATGCCTGGATTTATTCTGATGAAATTTACAGAGGTGCGGAATTGGACGGCAAGGAAACGCCTTCCTTTCTGGGTATGTATGACAAAGTGATAGCCTGCGGCGGACTCTCAAAAGCCTATGCTCTTCCTGGCTTGAGAATCGGCTGGCTGATCGGATCAAAGCATATGGTCGAGAAAGCCTGGGCAGCCCACGATTACACAACCATCTCTCCTGGAATCCTCGGCGACCGGGTGGCAACGCTTGCCCTGCAGCCTGAGATGAGAAAAAAAATCTTAAGCCGCAACAGAAAAATTCTGAACGAAAATCTGGGCTTGCTAGAAAATTGGGCCAATAAACATGAAGCCTTATTTAAGTTAATTTCCCCTCATGCAGGAGCAGTCGCTTTCCCGCGCTACACGATGAAAATCAACTCGACAGAGCTGATGATGAGGTTCATCAAAGAAAAGAGTGTTTTCATCGTTGCCGGAGACTGCTTCCTAATGGATAGATACATCCGTATAGGCTATGGCGGGGAAAGGAATTACTTTTCAGAAGCTCTAAACCTAATCGGCAGAGCCTTGGAGAAAATCATTAAGAAATCAAAGTCTTAAAGCTTATTCTTTCAAAAATATGAGCATATTCTCTGAATCTATTTAACCACCTTCTTCAGCTTTTCCTTCTCGATCACCAGTTGAGCCTGGTAAGAAACATAGCTGAGAAGGATGAGGACTCTTTCTTTGGGCGTCAGCTCCTTCTTGAAAATACCTCTCAAGCCTTTCAACGGGCCAGCCATGACTTCAATCTCGTCTCCGACTGCTGGCTCTTGTCCGTATTTATTGACCTCGATCAGGCCATTGGCTTCCCTTGACTTTATCTCAAGGATTGCCTCGTCCGGGATGGGAGTTGGAACCCCCCTCGTTCCCACAACTCTTTTCACTCCTCTGGTGTAGCGGACAAGCTGGTAGTGGGCAGGAAAATCAAAATGGATGAATTCATAGCCAGGGAAAAAGGGCTTTATCCTGTTTTCATGGAGATATTTGGGGTTGTAGATAGTGAATCCCCCTTCAGTGAACAGTTTTTCGACTTGAAATTCCTTTTTAGGCTTGGTGTTAAGCACAAACCAGCGTTCCATTTTAATCTTCCAATGATCTCCAATTCATCAGCAATAAAATATTCCGATTCTCCGAATCATGTCAAGAGCCCTTTGAAATAGGAAACATCCATACTTATCCGTTCAATAAGCCAAAAAGATTATAGAAATCAGGACGCCTGTCCAGGAGGAAATGCTTTTTGGCATGGGATTTGGCTATCTGGCCGAAATCACAGTCTGCATAAAGGATAAAATTTTTCTTCTTCGGGGCCTGGGCGATAATCCGGCCATGGGGGTCGACGACAAAAGACTCGCCGGCAAAATCAATCACCTCTTCCTTGCCGACGCGATTGACAAGGGCAGCATAGTAGCCGTTCTGAAAAGCGGCGACCTGAAGCTCTGCTTCAAAAATGCCCTCTGTCCACTCCCCGACTGCTCCCGCCTGAGGGACGACCACAATCTCGGCGCCTTTAAGACTCAAGCCTCTCATATACTCAGGAAAATGCCGGTCATAGCAGATGGCGACTCCGACCCGGCCGATTCTTGTTTCATAGACAAGATTCACGTTGTTTCCCGGAGCATAATAGCCTCTCTCATGAAATCCAGGACCTTCCATGATATGGACCATTCTAGTCACTCCCAGCAGCCTTCCATCAGAATCGACCACCGGGGATGAATCATAAGTCATTCCTCCCTCTCTCTCGAATATATTTAAGACAGTCACCACGCCGAATTCCTTGGCTAAAGCAGAGAATTTCTCTGTTGTCGGACCGGGAATGGGCTCGGCCTTTGCCAGCGATTCGGGTTTTGCAGGGATTTGAGGATAAAAGGGAGTGAAAGCCAGCTCGGCAAAGGCGATGAGCTCTGCGCCAGCTGCTGCAGCCCGACGAAAAGACTCAACTCCCCGTTTGACGTTCTCCTCATAATTCTTGGTCGCATGCTGCTGAATGAGAGCAATTTTCATGAGATTCTCCTTTGAGTTTGAGCGGCTTTATTTTATTTTTTATGGAACAACATCCGTGTATTTGGCTAAGAAAGCAGAACGGTCGTAAACCTCCTGGAGAGATATTCTGTTTTTCTCGAGTCCTTTTAATATCTCCCGGATTCTCCTCTGGACTATTCCCACATGCAGCCTCATCAGCTGGCAATACTGGTAAACTCTTTCTCTTGAGCCGGCAACGACCTGGACAGGGCAGCGGCCGCCGCAGTAAGCCTGGACTCCACAGCGGGAGCATCCCAGCCAGTCTTTGTAAGCGACGAGTGAATCCAGGTCGTATTCTCTGAGTTTGAGCCTTCCCTCCTCGTCCAGCTCGCCGATAGAAAGAGACGATGGCAGGTCAGCGCAAGAATAGACTTTGCCTGAGACTATATCATAGTTTTTGGCCAGCTCAACTCCGCAAGCCGTATGGCCGCGCTCTCTGCCCGTTAAAAGATACAAAATAAGCTCATTGATATGGGCCATGGGCAGGATTCTGCCCTTTGAAATTTCCTGGATATAGACCTCAATTATTCTCTCGAGCTCTTGGCCGTAGCTCTTTAGATAAGAAGAAAAATTATCGAACGGCTTGCGGTCTTCGGCCCAGTGCCAGAAAAAGTGGTTGACCAAGCCTGACTCGTAAAGCCTCAAGAATTCCTTGAAGCAGTTGAATAAGGATTGCTCCTCGCGCAACGTAGACCATTGAAGGACATGGCCTTTGTAAGATTCTGACAACCTCTCGAGGTTTCTTTTTATCTTGTTCAGATGCGTTCCCTGTCTAACTCGATCGTGCTGCTCTTCGTCGCCGTCTATCGAAATCGAGTAGAGCCAAATTCCATTCATGAACTCAGGATAGAGCTCTAAAGCTTTGGTCAAAAATTCGCCGTTGGTATAGACCATAAACCTGAACCTGTTCCCCTGCTCAAAATTCTGCAAGATTCTCCAGACTTCTTCCATCTTGTCGGCAGCGAGAAAAGGCTCGCCTCCATAAAAGCAGACTGTGATCTTCTGCCGGCCGAGGCGCGAGGCCAGCTCCCTGATTATGGCCGCATCCCGCTCTGGCTCTGTTTCCTGAAAAGCGACAATTGTATTCCGGGGCTCATCGCTGGCCATGGTGATAGCGCTGTTGACGCAGCCTTTGCAGCGGGCGTAGCAGCGGCCAGTGACGGTGAGATGAATCATGATCGATTCATCGGCTTCATAATTTTCTGTGGATAAGAGATTTTGGTTCATTTTGACAGCATCGAGCAGGGATAAATCCCCAAGGCCTGGATAGTTCATGCCTTTGCGACTTTTTATTCGGAAGGGAAAATTTGCTCTGATTTCTCGATATGTTCCTTAAGGATTTTTATGACCTCGGCTGGTGTATCGACAAACTCTATTCCTATTTCAAAAAGCTCGTCGGCATAGCGGCTTTTGATCCATCTGACTTCACCAAAAGCGCTAAACAATCTTGGCGGCTTGGTTAACGCCAGCTCTATCTTCAAGAAAGATTTTACTGGCAAGAATGTTGTGGCCAAAATTCTTAAGCCAACAGAGGAGATATCTTTAGTCAGATGGTAGCTGATTTTTTTGGCAGGTGTGAGTTCGTCTTTGGAAACTAGTGTAATTGAGACGCTCGCCTCTTCTTTTATCCTCCTTGCTCTTCTTTTTTCTTTCCCCATGGCCCTCGCTCCCTCTTTATTTCCGGTCTTTCTTTCCGTAAAGCTTTCTCAACGGTCTTTGGCTTTCAAGCGATCTAACTGAAATTCTTATTCCTCAAAAAAGTTTTATAACACATAGAAGATTTGCTTGTCAAAGAAAAC